>JBDUBZ010000010.1:0-23206 GCA_040003745.1 Terriglobia bacterium | reverse complement strand
GAGAAACGCGTGCCGGCGATGATTGCAATCTCTATCGGCAACGGTTCGGGGGACGGACCGGGCAGCGAGCGCGGCCTCGAATACGACACCATGTCGCCGAAGTACGGCGAGTTCGTCGAGAACGAGGTGCTGCCTCTGATCGAGAAGAAGTACAACGTCAGGCTGACGAAAGATCCCAACGGCCGGGCAACCACCGGCGGCAGCTCAGGCGGATCCGTGGCTCTGATTATGGCCTGGTATCACCCGGAACTTTATCACCGCGTGCTCACGTATTCAGGGACTTATGTGAACCAGCAGTCGCCGGCCAATCCGGAGTCTCCCCATGGCGCCTGGGAGCTCCATGAACATCTAATTCCGGCCGCCGCGCCCAAGCCGATCCGCCTCTGGATGGAAGTGGGCGACAAAGACAACCTCGGCGGCAACGACGGCTATCATGATTGGGTGCTGGCCAATGAGAATATGGCCAAAGTGCTCGCGGATAAACACTATCACTATCAATTCCTCTTTGCGCGCAACGCCGGGCATACCGACAGGGCCGTGAAGATGCAGACGCTGCCAGAAGCGCTCGAATACATCTGGCAGGGCTATAAGCCGGTTAAGAAATAGCGCAGGCCTGCCAGCTTCCGTGGCAAGTCAAATTCCGTGGCAAGTCAAATTCCGTGGCCTATCAAAATGGGCCCGGGACGGCGGGGTGCGGGGAAACCCCTACCCCGGTTATTGCAGTGCGACTGAAAGCTCGCCCGTCTGCCGCAGGATACTCAGCCGCGCCTTCTCGGCATTGAACTGTGAATCCTGAAAAGCGATCCACTTCTCGTCTTCGGCGAAGCGGGCCTCCTCCACATCCTTCAGCGAAGCGCGGCCCTCGTTCATGCGCGCCAGCAGTACGCTTAGCTGTTCGTGGGCAAGGTCCAGTTCGGCCTTTGCCAGCTGACCGGCCAGGGTCGCCTTCTGCATTTCGAGGAAGCTCTGGTGGACATCGAGCGAGATCTTGTTGCGCTGCGCCTCCATCTCGGAGCGAAGATGCTGCCGGTCGTCTTCCCCTTGCGCCAGGGTCGCTTTCCATGCCGACCCTCCCAGCAGCGGCACCTGAATGGACGCGCCGAGCTGCCCGTTATTGCGCTGGAACTTGGCGAAGTATTGGTCGTAATTGCTGTACTTTGTCAGCAGCGCGTACTGAGCCACAAGCTCGACGCGCGGCAACCGCTGCGCGCGACTGCCCTTAATCTCCAAAGCCTTCGCCTGGTAATTCGATTCGAGGCGCTTCAATTCCTTGTTCCCGGAAAAAGCGACCTGAAGGGCGGCCTCTTCCGTATCGGGAATGGCCACCGGGCCACGCTCTTCTTCCGCGGGCCGCACTATGTCACCAGCGCCATATCCGAGGGCAACGGCGAGGCTTCGCTCGCCGTAATCCCGATCGGAGGCGAGGCCGAGCAACCGCTGCCGCGCGCGAAGCAGATTGACGCTTGCCTCCTGCTTCACGATGGGAAGGTCGCGGCCGGCCTGCACGCGCGCGTCGGCCGATTCGAGAACTTTCTGTAAGCTATCCGCCTGTTTACGCGCGGCGTCTGAGAGGCGGCCGGCCCTGTCCACATCGATGAACAGGGTGACCACACGATAGACCACATCGTCCCGCCGAGACCCAGACGCAAAGCTCGCGCCGCGCGCATTCTCGCGGGCCTGCGCGAGGGCAAACGTTTGCGGACGGTTGAACAGGGACTGGTTTGCTTTGGCTTGAAACACGGCGGGCGCGGAACCCTCGATACTTAACGGGAAACCGTTGCTGTAAGCAAGACCGCTGCCCACATTCAGGTGCGGAGAAAACGGATCCTTCGCGATCCCGACCGCATCGGCCGCCTTCTGCTGATCGATCCGCGCCATCACGATCTCCGGGTTTTGTGTCAGGGCCCGGTCCACCACCTGCTTCAGGCTCATGGTGTGGATCTCCCCATGGGCCACCGCCGCCATCGCGGCGAACAACAACAGTCTGCGCATAACCCTATTCGTAACGCAGGGCTTCGGTTGGATTCAACCGCGACGCCCGGCTGGCCGGGAGCATTCCGAACACAAGTCCCACCAGGCTCGAGACCGTGAACGCGATGCCGACCGACCACGGTGAGATGGGAATCCGGATGTTCTCAACGAAAAACTGTACGCTCAAAGGGGCGGCGACGCCGACGAGAATCCCAATAGTTCCGCCCACCAGGCTGATCAAAATCGCTTCGGTGAGGAACTGCAGCAGGATCTCGCGGCGGGACGCGCCGACCGCCATGCGCACACCAATTTCGCGCGTCCGCTCCGTCACGGTGACAAGCATGATGTTCATGATCCCGATGCCGGAAATCACCAGAGCAATGGCCGAAACCAGCACCAGCACCAGGCTCAGGATCTGCGAAATGCTCTTTGCCGCATTCAGAATTCCGGTCAGGTTCTCGACCTTGTAGCTGGCGCCGGCGCGATGGCGGCTTTCGAGAATTTCCTTGACCTGGACGGTGACGGCTTCCACGTCTCCCGGCGCGCGCACCTGCACGTAAAGCGGGTCGATGCGCTCCACACGCATGAAGTATTGCTGCACGGTAATGGGAATCAGAAGCGTCTCGGCGTTCAGCTCGGATTGTCCGAAGCTCTCCACCTTTTCCCTGAACGTTCCGATGATGGTGAATTGCAGGCCGTGGATCTTGATGTTCTCACCCAAAGCCGCCTGCGAGCTGCCATACAGGCGCTTGGCGAGTTTTTCCGTCAGCAGTGTGACCTTCTGACGCAGGCTTACGTCGTTGGCGTCGAGGAAGCGGCCGTTCAGGACAACCAGGTTACGCACCGGCTGATAATACTCGTCGGACCCGATCACCAGGAGGTGCTCTTCCCGGCCGTTCAGGAACATGGTGTCGTAATTATTTTCGATTCCCGTAGCGGCAACAATGCGGTCGGAAAGCCTGTCGCGGACAGCCTGGACATCGGAGGCCTTAATAAAATCCGCATTCACTTCGGCGGAAGACTGCTGCGTGCCGACTTCATAGGACGCGAAGATCATATTCGACCCCACGCCTTCGATCTGTTCGAGGATGTAGTTCTGGCTGGTCAGCGAAATGGTTACGACCAGGATCACCGAGGCCGTCCCGATGACCATGCCCAGGCCTGTGAGGAGCGAGCGGACGGGGTTTTGACGCAACGCCTGAAAGCTGAAGCTGAGCGCTTCGTGGATCCGCAAACTACATACCCCCGTTACATACCATCAGACTGCTTCAGAAGCTTAACAGCCTCGAAGCGCGGAGGGTCGTCGGGGGTGAGGTCTTTGGCGGCAAGATAGCGCCGCAACAAGTCGCGGGCTTGTTCAATGTTGCGTTTGCCATGGATGTAGCACTGCGCCCGGACAAACCAGACTTTTCGCGCGGAAGGCGCCACGGTCCCGGCACGTTCGAAATACTTCTCGCTCTCGTCATACTGGCCACGTTTAAAAAGGAAGCGCGCGAGATCGAGATTGCGCCCGGCAGATTGCGGGGAGGATTGTACGGCGCGGCGCAATTCCGCCTCGGCTGCGGGGAATTCCTTGTTCACTTCGGCGATGCGAGCCTCCGCAAAATACGCCTCGGCGGGGTCGTTCTGCGCGATCAGCGGAAGCAGAGTGCGAGCTTTAGCGACACCGCCGCCGACGATTCCCGGGGCCTGGAGATAGAACTCAAACAGATCGTTGACGGCTTCGTAGTTCCGCGGATCGAGCTTGACCGCTTTCTCGAACGCTTGGCGCGCCTTGATTGCGTAGTTCAAAGCTGTGATCGCAAAAGACGTCTCTGCACGCCGTCCATAGGCCCGCCCGAGCCAAGTCAACGTCATGGAGCTGTCTGGTTCCAGCGCCGAGGCCTTTTCAAGACTGGCAGACGCAGCGCCGAAATCGGCATCCATCAGATAGCAGCGGCCCAGCAGCTGGAGCGAGCGCGGATTCTCTGGAGCGCTTTTCAAAATCGCTGCAGCTCCGGCATAGTCCGTGTGGTTGTAATGGCTTAGCGCCGTCTCATAGGAGCCGCTGTGAGTATCCGCCGACGCCACGATGGCAAAAAGAATCCCCGTAAATATCGTAAGTCCCCGCACTTAGTAATTCGATGACGAGGCCGCCCTTCCGGTTTCATTACAATAGAAATGGAGGGGATGTTGCATTCCCATCATCACGGAACGGCGTCGGGCAAGGTGCTGAGCTGGTCGCTACTGGCGACTTCGGCATTTGTAGTCTTCGAATTTGTAACCGGGATACGTTCGCACAGCCTCGCGCTGGTCTCGGACGCCGGCCATAACGCAACCGATGCACTGTCGCTGCTTTTGGCGTGGATCGCCGTCTATCTGAACGCCAAGCCGGCCGATGAATCGAAGACCTTCGGGTATCACCGCGCCGGCGTGCTCGCGGCATTCGTGAATGCGCTGTCGCTGGTGGTCCTTTCAGTGTGGATTCTCTATGAGGCCATTGAGCGGCTGATCAACCCGGTCGCGGCCAATGAAACCGCGATGCTGCTGGTAGCGGTGGCCGCTATGGTGCTGAATGGCGGCATCATGCTTGGTTTGAACCGCAGCGGCGATAAGGACATTAATATCCGCGGTGCCTACGTGCATATGCTGGGCGACCTTCTGGCAGCGGCGGCGATCGTGGCCGGGGCTCTGATCATGCGCTTCACCGGCTGGACCTGGATCGACCCTCTGCTTTCGATCGGGATCGCACTGCTGGTGGTCTGGACCGCGTGGGATATCATCCGCGAAAGCCTAAATATCCTGCTTGAAGGGTTACCGCGGGGCCTCGATCTGCAGGAGGTCACTTATGCCATTCGCAAGGTGGATGGCGTGCTGGACGTGCATGATCTGCACATCTGGAGTCTGGGGTCGAATTCGAGTGCGCTGAGCTGCCACGTACTGATTGAGGATATGCCGCCGTCACAGAGCGACAGCATTCTGCATGAGCTGAATCATGTACTGGGCGACCGGTTCCATGTGCATCATACGACGGTGCAGTTCGAGCATATGAGCTGCGCGATTTCGGGTACCGGGTGCGTGATTCCGGTGAGTGTGGCGCCTCATCATCACGGACACTCGCATTAGTGTTTCTCAGCCGATCTTGATTGAGAGGTTGTTATTTGCAGCTGCCGCGCGCGTCCGGCGCTTCCTCACTTACATCGGTGTTTTGAAGCACTGCGCACTTACGCTTTGACTCGAAGACCGTCCTGGGCGATGCCGGACAGCACCACCGGAGCACGGTCGGGAAATTCCGCGACCAGAGACAGCCTCCCGCCCATGGCCTCAATGGTCTTCCGGAGTGTCGAAAGCAACAGGTCGCTGCGCTTTTCCAGGCGCGAAACGCTGTCCTGTGTAATGCCGAGCGTCCTGGCTACGTGGACCTGCGTGAGCTTGCGGGCCTGCCGGAGTTCGCGCAGCGTCATTTCCTCTCCCATCAGTTGCGCCGCGCGCGCCTCGACCTTCCTGCGCTGGGCGGGGGCCAATTTCTTGATGATGTCATTCACGTTCGTCGGCATCGCTAATTCCTCCTTCGCGTCCGCTTCTTCTGGCGCGCTAGATGCCTGTCTAAACGGCCATCGGCCTTTCGGATCAACTCCCGATAGAACCGCTTTTCGCTTCCACCCGATTTATCGCCAGCCACCAGCAGGATGGCCTTGCGCCTCGCGTCGAAAGCAAACGCCACTCTCCACTCGCCATCCGCCGCGCTGAAACGCAGCTCCTTCATGTTCGCGTGACTGGAACCGCTCAGCGTATCCACGCGGGGCCGGCCCAGTTGCGGGCCGAATTGCTGAAGAAGACGCGATAAAGACAGAATCTCCGTCTGGACGTCTTCGTGCAGTTCAAAGAACTCCGGATTGAATTCATCGCCGATCTCAACGACCCACCTCACTCTTCTAGTATGACATGGAGAACATATGATATTAAGCGCATACAAACGGTTCTGTTAGCAGACCTACAGTGATCTTCCGGCTTCCTTGAAATCGTCGCTCTCGTCACCGGAGAACCGCAGGCCGGGGAGATAGCGGTCAGTATGGACGGACGAGGACGATAGCTGGAAAACAAATGAACTTCGGTGACAATAATGGCGTGAGTTCGCTAAGAGGAAGTAGCCGCCGCAGCGGCAGAGACGGGATACCGGCTCGTCTCCCACGCGGCGATGCCGCCGGCAAGTTCAATCACATTGGTGATGCCGTATTGATTGAGGATGCTGACGGCGATGGAAGACCGGTAACCGCCGGCGCAGTGGACCGCAATCCGGCGGTCGCGCGGAACTTCGTCGATCCGTTCACTAAGTCGCCCGAGTGGGATGTTGAGGCCGCCCTCGATATGCTTCGAGCTCCACTCGCGCGGCGCACGAATATCCAGCACCAGCGGAGGATTCTCCGACGCCAGTTCTTCCGCTAAGACGGACGGGGCCACTCGTTCTGTCATCCAGACCAGATCCTGTCTTGCGGCCAGCGCGCCCATGCCGTCGCGCAGATAGCCTTTCACGTGATCGAAGCCGATTCGGCCGAGGCGCAGCGCAGCCTCTTGTTCGCGTCCCGGCTCGGCCACAATCACAATTGGTTTGGCGCGGTCGAGAACCGTGCCGGCCCACGTGGCATACTGGCCGCCGAGCCCGATGTTGATGCTTCCAGCGAGATGCCCCTTGGCATACTCGGCCGGATCGCGCACGTCGAGAATCTGCGCGCCGGCATCGCCCAGCTGCAGAATTTCATCGAGCTCTATCGGCTTCAAACCCCGCTCTAGAGTGCGGTCGAGCGTGGCATGTTCGCGCGTGTTCAGAATCGCGTCATAGGTGAAGTAAGCGGGCGCCTCCGGCTGATCCGCTGTGACCAGACTTATGAACTCTTCCTTCGTCATCGGCTGCAGCGCGTAGTTGAGGCGGCGCTGATCGCCCAGCGAAGAAAACGTGTCCGATGAAAGCTGCTTCCCGCACAAAGAGCCGGCTCCGTGCGCGGGATATACCAGCGTCTCATCGGGAAGCGCGAGCAGCTTGTCGCGCAGGGAGTCAAAGAGATAGCCGCCGAGCTCCTGGGCCGTCCACCCCAGAGAAGCGCGCAGGTCGGGCCGGCCCACGTCGCCGATGAACAGCGTGTCTCCGGTCAGCACCGCGTGGGGTTTCGCCGCATCCTGACCAAGGTCGAACACCAGAATAGAAATCGATTCGATGGTGTGTCCCGGGGTTTCGAGTATCTGCAGACGCATCCCGGGGAAATCGAGCGTATCGCCGTCTTTCATCGGGATGAAGGCGTACTCTGCCCTGGCCTTCGAGCCCAGACGAATCTCGGCTCCGCAGCGGTCGCGCAGCTCCAGATGCCCGGCCACAAAGTCGGCATGGAAATGAGTCAGAAAAACATGGCGGATCTGTACCTTGAGCCGCTCGGCTTCGTCCAGATATTGCTGGATGTCGCGTTGCGGGTCGACCACGATGGCGGTGGCGCTCTCTTCGTCGGCCAGAAGATACGATGCATGGGCGAGGCAGCCCAGATAATACTGCTTGAGGAACATCAGACTAAGTCTAAGACTTTAGCAGCCGGGCGGAAAATCAGGAACGCACCCGCGGGCACAAGCGCGAGCGCAATCCACTGCTCCAGACTGAATGGGCCTCCGAGCGGATTCGAGGAATCGTGGGTGCGCAGAAATTCCACGCCGAAGCGAACCAGTCCATAGAGCACCAGGTAAAGCCCAATGACGGCCCCTTCGCGATGCGGGCGGCGCAGACGCGCAATCAGAATCAGACAGATGATGCCTTCGGCAAAGGCTTCATAAAGCTGCGTCGGATGCAGAGGGATTCCGAGCGGCACGCCGGTGGTAGCGTCGGGGTTGTTAAAAGTTACGGCCCAGGGGAGGTTCGTGGGGCGTCCCCAGCAGCACCCAGCGGCAAAGCATCCCAGCCGGCCAATCCCATGGCCCAGCGCCAGCCCCGGCGCGAAGACATCCGATGTCAGCAGCACCGGAAGCCCCTGCGACCGCATGTAATAGACGGCGAACAGCAGCGCCGCAATCAAGCCCCCGAAAAAAATGCCGGCGCTTTGCAGGGTCGCGAGCGAAAAGATCTCCATCGGGTGCGCGCGGTAATCGGGATCGAGCGCAATCATGAGTACCTTCGCGCCCAGCATTCCCATGAGCGCGCAGTAAACGCCAAGATTCAGAACTTTGTCGGAATTCAGGCCGCGCTGTTTAGCGAACTTCGATGCCAGCCCGAGCGCCGTCAGGAACGCCAGCGCGACCAGCACGCCATACGAGGGAACCGAAAAATTGCCGATGTGGAAGAGTCTGGGAAACATTCAGACGTGTACTTCTTTCCGCTGTTTTGAAAAAAACATGCTCAGGATCAGGAGGCCGGCTCCGATACAAATGGCGGAATCGGCCAGATTGAACGTGTACCAATGATACGTGCCGGAGTAGAAATCGAGGAAGTCGGTCACCGAACCGAACAGCACGCGGTCGTACACATTGCCGAGCGCGCCGCCCAGAATGAGCGATAATCCCGCCGCTGAAAACTGATCCTGCCGGTCGATGCGCCACAGCATCCGCGCCAGGATCAGCACGGCGGCGACGGAGGCGACGATGAGCAGCAGCGTGCGGGAGTGGGTGGAATTGTCGGCGAAAATTCCGAAGGCAACTCCGGGATTGCCGGACCTGATGACGTTGAAGAAGCCGGGGATCACGACCCGGCTGTCGTACGGGCCGAGGCTCGATTCGACGACGGTCTTCGACCAGCGGTCCACAGCGAAGACAGCCAGTGCCCCCGCGAAAGCCGCCATCCGCCGCGTACCTTTATCCATTCGCGAGAGTTTCCTGGACGGCTTGAGCGCAGGGGGCGCAGATGGTGGGGAACTCCGGAACCGAGCCAATATCTTCGGTGTATTTCCAGCAGCGCTCGCACTTAGTCCCCACCGCGCGTTCAATCACGGTTTCCAGATTACGGCCTTCCGCTTGCGACCCCTCTTCGAGTTCGACCTGGGAAACGATGAAGAGACCCGGAAGCTCGCGCTCATACTCCTTCAAAAGCGTGTAGAGCCCGCCGGCGGCGGTGAGGCGCACGCGGGCCTCGAGCGGCGCGCCGATGAACTTATCCTGTCGAGCCGTATCCAGACTCTTCATTACCGAATCGCGCACTTCTATCAGACGATCCCACTTCGCGGCCCGTGCAGTCTGCCCGGCCGTCAACGCGATGGCGTCGGGAAAATACGCCGTATGAACGCTGCCCGTACCGCCCAGATACGGCCAGATTTCTTCCATTGTGAAACTCAGGATGGGCGCCAGCAGTGGCACCAGGGCCTGCGCGATTCGGTAGAGCGCGGTCTGGGCGCTGCGACGCGCGCGCGACCGCGTGGCCGAGGTATAGAGCCGGTCTTTGAGTACATCGAAGTAGATGGAACTGAGGTCCACGGTGGCGAAATCGTAGATCGCGCGGTAAACCTTGTGGAACGCGAATTCATCGTAGGAAGCGCGGCACTTCGTCACCAGTTCGGCCGTACGCAAAAGCGCCCACTGATCGAGCTCAGATAACTCATCTGCCGCCACCAAATCCGTGGCGGGATTGAAATCGTGGATGTTGCCAAGCACGTACCGGAATGTATTGCGCAGCTTGCGGTACGCCTCGGAAAGCCGCGTCAGGATCATCGGCGTGAGGCGCACGTCTTCGGTAAATTCCACCGACGCGCACCAGAGCCGCAGCACTTCCGCGCCGTAATCTTTGATGATGGATTCGGGCGGGATGTCGTTGCCGAGCGATTTGTGCATCGCGCGCCCTTCGCCATCGAGCGTCCAGCCATGCGTGGCGGCGGAACGATAGGGAGCTGAGCCTTTCAGCCCCACCCCGATCAGCAGCGAACTCTGGAACCAGCCGCGATATTGATCGCCGCCTTCCATATACATATCGGCCGGCCAGGAAAGCCCGTATTTCTCGTTCAGAACCGCGAGGTGGCTCGATCCGGAATCGAACCAGACATCGAGAATGTCGTTTTCTTTGGTGAAATGGTGCGACCCGCATTTCACACACGTGGTTCCCGCGGGGATCAGATCTTCCGCCGTCTTTTCAAACCAGATGTCGGCGGAATGCTGGGCGAACAGATCCACCACACCCGAAAGAATCTTGTGGTCGGTCAGGGGCTCGCGGCACTGCCCGCAATAGAACACCACGATGGGCACGCCCCAGACGCGCTGGCGGGAAATACACCAGTCCGGGCGGCTCGAAACCATGTTCGAGATACGGTCTTCGCCCCACGCCGGCAGCCATTTCACGTCTTTGATGGCGGCCAGCGTGCGCTCGCGAAGCTGGTTGTTATCCATGCCGATAAACCACTGCTCGGTAGCGCGGAAAATGGTCGCGTTGTGGCAGCGCCAGCAATGCGGATAGGAGTGTTCAATCGAGACGAGTCCCAGCAGCGCTCCGTGCTGCTTCAGGATCTCGATCACCAAAGGATTTGCTTCCCATACGGTCTTGCCCAGCAACTGTTCGGGAATCTCTCCCGGCGCGCCATCGGCGGCAAAGAAACGCCCAGCCGCATCCACCGGACAGTAGACCGGCAACCCATACTGCTGGCCCGCAACGTAATCTTCCTGGCCATGGCCAGGCGCTGTGTGGACTGCGCCAGTACCCTGCTCGAGCGTGACGTGGTCGGCCAGAATTCCCACGGAATCCCGCGCCATGAACGGGTGCTGGAAGACCGTATCTTCGAGCGCACTGCCTTTGAACGAGGCCACCACGACGGGATCGTTCCACCCGCATTTCTCAGCCGTCGCCGCGAGTAACGCCGTCGCAACGATGTAAACGCCATCGCCCGCCCGCACCCCCGCGTAGTCGTATTTCGGATGAAACGCGATGGCGAGGTTGGCCGGCAGCGTCCAGGGCGTGGTGGTCCAGATCAGGCCGTATACCGGTTCGCCTTTGAGAGCGGGGTCGATCTTTTCCGCGTCCGACGTCAGGCGGAAACGTACCCAGACCGAGGGGCTCTTGTGGTCTTTGTATTCGACCTCGGCTTCGGCCAGGGCAGTCCGGTCATGCATGCACCAATTGACCGGCTTAAGTCCCTTATAGACATAGCCCTGGTCGAGGAAATCTACGAATGCCCGGGCGATAACGGCCTGATATTCGGGGCTCATGGTGAGATAGGGCTTATCCCACTGGCCCAGAACTCCCAGCCGCTTAAAATCTTCGCGCTGGATATTTACGAATTTTTCGGCGTATTTGCGGCAGGCCCGGCGTACCGAAACCGCCGACATAGCCGCCTTTTTCGCGCCCAGTTCCTGATCGACCTTATGCTCGATCGGCAGGCCGTGGCAATCCCAGCCCGGGACATAAGGGGCGTCAAACCCCGCCATGCTTTTGGACTTTACGATGAAGTCTTTGACGATCTTATTGAAGGCGGTGCCAAGGTGGATTCGTCCGTTGGCATAGGGCGGGCCATCGTGAAGAATGTAAACCGGCTTCCCGGCTCGCGACTGGCGAATCTTTCCATAAAGATCATCCTCTTCCCAGCGCGCGAGCATTTTGGGCTCGGCCTGCGGAAGATTGGCCTTCATGGAAAAGCTGGTTCGAGGCAGATTGAGTGTCTGCTTCAGGTCCACTGTGGAAGAATTCATTGCCGGGAATGTTCATTATACCGGGGTCTCGAAAAGGGCCTGAATCGCCGAAGCTATTCGATGGATGTAACGATGACGAAATCGCAATTGCGCACGGAATGTGCCGTTGGCAGAGATCTCACGCCGGGTCAGGTTGCGCTTAGAATTCTCCCTGGCAATATTTAATCTATTTCGCCTGTGTTTGTTTTATTTAGCCGCACGTATAATCGGTCATCATGACGCTGGCCGGACCGCCGGACCCTCCCCATCCTCTTCTCCGCCTGATCCGAAAAGTCTTTGGCAACGTCCATTGGGAGCCGCCAGCCTGGGTTGGCGGGGCCGGCGACCATGCGGCCCGGGGCTTCCAATACCTCGAAGAAGATCGCCGGCGTCTCTTAGGCCTTCTGTTGGCGCTCGCCGCCATGGCGGGGGCTCTCGCCTGGTATCAGCTGCGTCCCAGACCACACTATGTCGAGTACGTCGTCACGGATCCGAAACTCACTGAATACGACGAGAAGGGAATCTCATCGATTGCGCCTCTGACCGTGGTTTTCTCGGAATCGGCCGCCCCGCTCGTCAGCATAAATAAGCGGGTCGCGTCCGGGATTTCCATCTCTCCCGCTTTGGCCGGCACGTGGACCTGGAATTCAGACAAGCACCTGGAATTCGCCCCGAAATCCGACTGGCCTGTCGATGCCACCTTCACGGTAAAGATGGCGCGCAAGGGTTTTCTGGCGAAAACCGCCGTCGTGGAGGACTACAACTTCCGGTTTAAAACCCAGCCATTTTCGGCGCAGATCACCAGTTCCGTGTTCTATCAGGATCCCCAGAATCCCGCTCTGAAGAAGCTGGTGGCTACGGTCTCTTTCAGCCACCCGCTCGACACCACGCAGTTTGAACGTTACGTCTCGCTGATCCCCGCCAAAGATGCCGATTTTCTCGGACTCACGCCCGATAGCAAGCACTTCACAGTGGTCTATGACAAGTTCCGGTTAAAGGCCTATGTTCACTCGGCTGCGCTTGGTATGCCGCGGGACGATACCTCGATCAACGTTCGCATCGACAAGGGCGTTCGCGCGGCGCGCGGGGGGAATCAGACCGAGCAACGGCTGGAATCCACAGTCGTTATTCCCGGCCGTACGAGTCTCCACTTCGCCGAACCCCAGATGACGCTGGTGGACAACGCCCGCTACGAGCCGGAGCAGATTCTGCTCGTGAACAGCAGTTCCCCCGTGGCGGAAAAAGCGTTCGCCGGGAAGGTCCAGGCCTGGCTGCTTCCCGTGCGCCATCCGAACCAGCCCAAAGAGGACAAGGGCCCGTTCAACTGGAGCGAAGACAGCGGCCAGGTGGGCGGCGATATTCTTTCGAAGTCTCAAAACGTGCCGCTCAGCTACGTCGCCTCCGATGGGGGTAACGAGACCACACACGGCTTTAAGTTCAACGCGCCTGTGGGCCGGTATGTATTTCTGCTGCTGAAGGAAGGCGTGCAGGGTACGGGCGGGTACGTCTCCGCGAAACCTCTGACCGCGGCCATTCAGGTGGAGCCCTATCATCAGGCGCTCGCGTTTCTGGGCAAGGGCGCGCTGTTATCTCTTGCCGGCGATAAGAAGGTCGGGTTCCTGGTGCGCGATGTCGACAAGGTCAGCGTAGAAGTGGGGCGGGTACTGCCGAATCAGCTGCAGCACCTTGCGCCGGCCATGTACGATTTCTCGAAGCCTCAGCTCTACCCCGATCTGGAAAATTCCATCGTCGAGCGCTTTACCACGACCCGTGATTATCGCGGGAAACAGCCCGGCAAGCCGACTTACGACAGCATCGATCTCGGTCAGTATCTCCAGGATCAGGGGCAGAGCCGGCGCGGACTGTTCCTGCTTCACATCAGCCACGCGCCACCGGACCCCAATTCGCCACCGGACCCTAACTCCCAGGATACGGAACAGGACAACGAAGCCGATGGAAACGATGGAAATCAGGCGAAGGTCCAGGACACCCGTCTCATTCTGGTCACCGACCTCGGCTTCGTGGTGAAGATGGCGAGCGACGGCAGCCGCGATGTGTTCGTGCAGTCCATCCGGTCGGGCGAACCGGTGGGCGGCGTGCGCATTGAACTAATCGGCCGTAATGGCCAGCCCGTGGCCGCCGCTTCAACCGACGGCACTGGGAAGGCGTCGCTGCCATCCCTGCCCAATCTCAAGCGAGAGAAGATTCCGCTGCTCATCCTCGCTCAAAAGGATTCCGATTTCTCGTTTCTGCCTCTTTCCACCTCGGGGCGTAACCTCGATCTTTCCCGCTTCGAAACCGGGGGCGTGGAAAATGCGACCTCGGCCCAGCAGCTCTCCTCCTACTTGTTCACCGACCGGGGAATTTACCGCCCTGGCGAGACCACCCATATCGGCATGATCACGCGCACGGCCGACTGGAAGACCGTGCCCACCGGCCTGCCGCTTGATGTTGAAATCAGCGATTCCCGTGGCAACGTCGTCCAGCGCGAAAAGGTCAAGCTTTCGGAAAGCGCGTTCGAAGAGCTGGCGTTCACCACCCAATCCTCTGCGCCCACCGGAACCTATCAGGCCGTTGCGTGGCTTTCGAAGGAGGATTCGAAGGGCAATAAGCAGCGGGAAATGCTGGGGAGCGTTTCGTTCAGCGTCCAGGAGTTTGAGCCCGATCGCATGAAAGTACGGCTGGATTTGTCAGATAAGGCGTTTCCCGGCTGGCTCACACCGGGCGATGTGAAGGCGCGAGTATCGGTGGCGCATCTCTTTGGAGAACCCGCCAGCAACCGGCGCGTGGAGGGCGAGCTGAATTTATCGCCCGTACTGCCTCACTTCGCCCAGTTCCCCGAGTACCGTTTTCAGGTCGGAGAAGTCGTCAAAGAGCCGTTCCATGAAACGCTTGCCGCAACCATGACGGATGACAAGGGCAACGCCGAGCTGAACCTCGATTTGAAACGCTTTACCGGCCGCGCCTATCGCCTCAACGTGCTGGCGCGCGCCTTCGAAGCTGGAGCGGGCCGCGGCGTGGCGGCGCAGAACACCGCTATTGTGGCGGACGCTCCTTATCTTGTCGGCGTGAAGCCCGATGGCGATCTGAGTTTCGTGCGCCGCGCGACTGCCCGCCAGGCCCACTGGCTCGCGGTCAACCAGCAACTCAAGCCGGTGGCGGCGGATCAGCTCACGCTCGAATGGGTGGAACGCAAATTCCTTTCCGTGCTCACGCAGCAGGATGACCGCACCTTCAAATACGTGTCGCGGCTGAAGGAAGTTGTTCGCGACACACGCAGCGTCCGCCTCGCCGTGGGTGGCAGCAGCTTTCCGCTGCCCACTTCCGAACCGGGCGATTTTCTGCTGGTGTTGCGCAATGCCGCCGGAGCCGAGCTCAATCGCGTCAGCTACACGGTGGCGGGCGAGGCGAATATCTCGCGCTCGCTGGAACGCAACGCCGAGCTGCAGATACAGCTCGACAAGTCTGCTTACGCGGGCGGCGACACCATGAGTGTCAGTATCCGCGCGCCTTACGTGGGGGCCGGGCTGATCACCGTCGAGCGCGAGCGCGTCTTCCATCATCAGTGGTTTAAGACCACTACCACCAGCACCGTGCAGCGCGTGACCCTGCCGAAAGGGTTCGAGGGGAATGGTTACGTCAGCGTGCAGTTTCTGCGGGACCCATCTTCGGATGAGATATTCATGAGTCCGCTGTCCTATGGTGTCGCGCCGTTCTCAGCCGATCTCGCCGCGCGTACCGAGCAGGTGAAGTTGACGGCCCCGCGCCAGATTAAGCCGGGTGCGGTGCTGGTGATGCGAGTGGCTCCGGCGGAAACTTCGCGGGTGGCGATTCTGGCCGTCGATGAAGGGATACTGCAGGTTGCGCGCTATAAAAACCCCGACCCGCTGGGGTATTTCTTTCAAAAGCGAATGCTGCAGGTCCAGACCAATCAGATTCTCGATCTCATCCTGCCCGAATTCCGTCGATTCCTCGCGCTGGCCGCGCCCGGCGGAGATGCGGATGGAGGCTTTTCGCGCCACCTGAATCCGTTTAACCGCAAACGCAAAGCGCCAGTGGCCTGGTGGTCCGGAGTCGTCGAAGCGGGTCCCGCGGGGCGTGAGTTCCGCTACACGGTGCCCGATTACTTCAATGGAAAACTGCGCATTGTAGCGATTGCCGTGAACGCCCGTCATGTGGGCGTCACCGAAGCGGATACCGAGGTCAAGGGCGACTTCATCCTCACCCCCAACGTTCCCGCCATGGTTGCGCCCGGCGATGAATTCAGCGTGACGGTGGGAGTGTTCAATAACGGCAGCGGGGCCGACCCCGTCCATGTCCAGGCGGAGGTTTCGCACGAACTCACGCCCGTCGCAGTTTCCGCCGTGGATCTCACGATTGCGGAAAAGCGCGAGGGCATCGCGGAGTTCCGATTCAAAGCCAATGCCATCCTGGGGCCCGCCACATTGCGGTTCACGGCTGTGCGCGGCCGCGCTGGATCTCATATTGAAGAGAGTGTGAGCGTGCGTCCCGCCATCGCTTACCGAACGCAGCTATCGCTCGGAAGGTTCGACAGCGGCAGCGCCACGGTGCCCCTCAAGCGCGATCTTTATCCGGAACTGCGATCCGTTCAGGCATCCGTCTCAGCCCTGCCCCTGGTCTGGGGCGATGGCCTGATCGCGTATCTCGATTCGTACCCTTATCCCTGTACGGAGCAACTGGTCAGCAAGGGATTCGCAGCGCTGCTGCTTGCTTCGCGTCCTGAGTTCGGCGTCCTCAAGGCGCGCGACGCACAGCCGATCGCCTCCACGCTTTCCGTGCTGCAGAGCCGGGCCAACGGTTCGGGAGGGTTCGGGCTCTGGGCCTCGTCTCCGCAGACCGCCGAATTTCCCACCATCTACGCCGCCCACTTTTTACTCGAAGCTCGCGAGCGCGGACAAACCTTTCCAGCGGAGATGCTCACCGCGCTCAACGACTGGTTGGTTCGCTTCGCCTCAACCCCCGCGCCCACACTTGAGGCCGGACGTCTGCGCGCCTATGCCGTGTATCTGCTGGCGCGCCAGGGAATCCGGCCCGCCGCGGCGGTGGCCAATGTCGAGCAGGAGCTTTCGCATCGCTACACCAGGACGTGGTCCTCAGATCTCGCCGCCGCCTATCTCGCCTCGACCTATCGGTTGATGCAGCGTAATGCCGATGCTGGCCGTATCATCGCGGGAGTCGGGTGGGCCCAGCAAAAGCGGGAGTGGAACGACGAACTTTACTACGACCCCGTGGTGCATGACGCTCAGCTGCTCTATCTGCTGGCGCGGCATTTTCCGGAGCGCATGAGCGGAATTCCGGCCGCTGCGCTCGAGGGCATCGGCAACGCCATCAGCGGCAATCGGTTCAGTTCGCTGTCGGCAGCCTACACACTGCTGGCGCTTGATGCGTATGCGAAGTCGGCCGCTCCGCGCGTGAAACTCGGCATTGTGCTGAATGGCCAGGCGCAGGCACTGCCCGCCGGCGTGATGCCGAAAATCGCGGTGCCGGTGGGTATTCCAAAGGTGGAGTTTACGCGCGAAGGTCCGGTTGCCGTGTACTATTCCATCAACGAATCGGGCTTTGACCGCAAGCCGCCGCCCGAGGAAGTCAACCACGGCCTTGAAGTCATTCACGAGTATCTGGACACCAAAGGCAACGTCGTCACAAAGGTTGTCGTCGGCCAGGAATTCCTGGTGCGGCTGCGCCTAAGAACGACCAATCGCGACCGCGTGAACCAGATCGCGGTGGTCGATCTTCTGCCGGGCGGCGTGGAACCGACGCTCGATCGCGACCCGATCGCCGGCACGAACTGGAATCCGCGCGTGGACGTTCGCGACGACCGCGTTGTCCTCTATGGCGATGTCACCAAAGACGCGGCCACTTTTCTCTATAAGGTTCGCGCGACCAATGCGGGCGTTTTCCAGGCGCCGCCTGCGTTTGCAGAGGGGATGTATAACCGGCAGATCGCGGGCATGAGCCAGGCGTCCAGACTGGAAATCGTGAAACCCTGATGAGAGGCCTGATAGGACGACTGACGGGCGGCCATAAAGCGCTGATCGTCATTGTCGCCAGCATGCTTGCGATTCGGCTGTGGCCGCACAAATCGCTCGAAGAGCAGATCCCGCAATCCACGACTGTATGGTCGGCCGATGGTGAACTGCTGCGCGTCACCCTTTCGAGCGACGAGCAATATCGTCTGTGGACTCCGCTGTCTCAGACGTCGTCCGCACTAGTGAACGCATTTTGTCTCAAAGAGGATCGCTGGTTTTACTGGCATCCGGGCGTGAACCCCATAGCCCTCATCCGGGCGGCCGGGAAGACCTGGCGCGGGGCGGGGCGGCAGGGCGGCTCCACGCTCACCATGCAACTCGCGCGGCTGCTCTACCGCATGAACACGAAAACGCCGGCGGGCAAGTTCAGGCAAGCGGCCGCCGCCCTGTGGCTGGAAGCGCGGTATTCCAAGCGCAGTATTCTCGAAGCTTATTTGAATCTCGCGCCCTTCGGCGGCAATATTCAGGGGGTGGGCGCCGCGAGCCGCATCTACTTCGGGAAGCCGCCCGCGCAGGTCGGCCTGAGCGAAGCCATTGCGCTTGCGATTATTCCGCAACGCCCCGCGGCGCGGGCCGGCCATGGCGCCGAACCCGGCAAGTTACTGCTCGCGCGAACGCAACTGGCGGCGTATTGGGTGAGCCAGAACCGCCCGACACAATCGGAGCGCCGGCAGCTCGATCTGCCCGTCGTGGCCCAGCCCAACTCCGCGCTGCCCCTGCACGCGCCGCACTTCACCGACGCCATCCTGCAGGCCAATCCCAACCGCACCGGCCGCATCGACACCACGCTCGACTCGAATCTGCAGCGTTTAGTCGAACGGCAGATCGAGCGCTATCTGAATCAATTCGGCGAGCGCGGCATCCGCAATGTGGCGGCGCTGCTGCTCGATCATCGCGATATGTCCGTGAAGTCGTGGGTGGGCTCGGCCGATTACCGGAACGAAGGCATCCATGGGCAGATCAACGGAGTCCTGACGAAACGCTCGCCTGGCTCTACGCTCAAACCGTTCATCTATGCGCTCGCGCTCGATCAGGGCGTGCTGCATCCACGCACCATCCTGCGCGATTCGCCCTCTTCGTTCGGCCCCTTCACACCGGAAAATTTCGACGGCACGTTTGTCGGCCCCATCCCCGCGGAGGCCGCGCTTATTCGCAGCCGCAACATCCCCGCCGTATGGATCGCCACGCAACTACGGCAGCCGAATCTCTATCAATTTCTCGAAAGCGCGGGTATCGGTCATATGAAGCCCGAGCCGTATTACGGGCTGGCGCTCGCGCTCGGCGGCGGCGAAGTCACCATGGAAGAACTGGCTTCGCTCTACGCCATGCTTGCCAACCGCGGGACGCTGCAAGCCATCCGAACCATCTCTGCCGAACCGAAACGCGAAGGCATCCGCCTGCTGAGTCCCGAGGCCACCTTCATTACGCTGGACATGCTTAGCCACAACCCGAGGCCCGGCGAGGATGGGTCCCTGCCGCCCCTCGGCCGCTGGCCCATTGCCTGGAAGACCGGCACCTCCTGGGGCTTTCGCGATGCGTGGTCGGCGGGCATTGTGGGCCCTTACGTCCTGGTGGTCTGGATTGGCGATTTCGAAGCGCAGGGCAATCCCAGTTTCGTCGGCGCCGATGCCGCGGCCCCGCTGTTCTTCCGCATTGCCGACGCAGTGAATCTCGAAAAGCCCGACGAAATCGTCAAGCTGCCTGAACCCCCGCCCGGCGTGAGCAAGGTTTCAGTGTGCGCGGAAAGCGGCGATCTGCCCAATAAATACTGCCCGCAGACGATAGACACCTGGTATATCCCGGGCAAGTCGCCCATGCGGGTAAGCCAGTTGCATCGCGCGGTCACCCTCGACACGCGCACTGGCCGCCCGGTCTGCCCACCCTTCGACCCCATGGCCACGCGCCAGGAAATCTTCGAATTCTGGTCGTCGGACATGATGAAGTTATTCCGCGAAGCCGGCATGCCGCGCCGCGCAGCCCCCGCGATGCCCGACTGCGCCACTGACGATTCCGGCGACGGCCCTTCTATCGCCACGCCCTTGCGCGGTGTCAATTACACGCTGCGGCGCAGTAGAGGCGCGGACATGATCCCGCTCGAAGCCAGCATCGCGGCCGACGTCGAAAACGTTTTTTGGTTCGACGGACCGGCTCTGATCGCGAAATCGCCCGCCCAGCATGGCGCTGTTCCGTGGAGCCCCTCAGCCGACGGTCTGCATCTGATCCGCGTCATCGACGACCACGGCCGTACCGCGGAACGCGATGTAAACGTTCAATTCACAAAGTGACAAGGATTGTTTACGTGAAACCAGCCTTCAGCAGCCTCACCCCGCTGCGAATCTTACCTTGTGGCTGAAGCGGAAAGCACGCATAACCACCGGGGGAACCAAACTACGGGCACTATTGAACGATTCGCCGCCGCTTCATCAACGTGTCTGGAAGACTCAGACCCAGCGTGACGACCGGCCAGGCCAGGCTCAAGCCTGACTTCGACGTTGAAAACCTGCTTACTTTCCAAGGCGGAGCCTACCCCGAGTGGCGCGGCCCGACGAGCGCGTGAACGGGTATAGGCAGTTCATGTCGCGGCCTATTTCTAGATATGGCATGCGGACCCTGACTGAGCAGGTGGATAACTCACTTGTCACCGAACGGCTCATGGCTGTTCTCTCGGCCGTATTCGGCGGGTTGGCAACTTTGTTCGCGGCGATGGGCCTCTACGGTGTGATGGCCTAAATCCGGATGGCCCTGGGCGCAAGCCGCGGGGCTGTGGTCTGGCTCGTAATGTGCGAAGTGTTGACTTTGGCGATCATCGGTCTGATTGTTGGCCTTGGCTCCGCAGGTGGATTGACAAGGCTGGAAGAGTCTCAACTCCCGGGATTGCCGCGGTCGCAATGCTGTCAGGGTACGTACCAGCACGTCGCGCGACCAGATTTGGATCCCAATGAACGGTCTAAGGTTCGAATAGATGGCCAAAACGGATCTGGCCTTGATAACCTGATCGATAGTGGCCAAACAAAAATTGCAATGTCCCTGGTGTTCAAGGATTTCTTCGCGGGGAACAGGTCTCGCGTCTCATATCCGCGGATCGCATCCCGCGGAATATGCCAGCTGGTCGGCAAACCGGAAGGGTCCTGCCAAAGCGGAGCCCGTAGCCGCTTCTCGTTCCTACTCCCGTAAGTCCTCTATGACCGGGGGCCTGAAAGAAGTTGTGGCGCAACTGGAGCGGCAGAGCGCCGCAATCGATAAAGCCCTGACGGCGTTGCGCGAGCTCGATGGCGCGTCGGCCGCGGAACCTGCGGCGGAAAACCCGGCCGGTCGCCCGGCCAAAGGGCGGAAGCGCAAGAGCCGCATGTCACCTGAAGGGCGCGCCAGGCTCATCGCAGCCCTGAAGAGACGCTGGGCGTCCAAAAAAGCGTCCGCAGCCTGACTTACAAGGGCTCGTTGATCTGCATCACGGGCTGAACGTTGGTGAACTTTGCTATGTCGCCGATGATTTCGGCGCCGTGCGCGGTTAAAGCCTCCTGGAGCTGCTGAACCGATCCAAATTGAAGCTGCGCGATCACCTCGAAGGGCGGCGGTCCTCCGTCAAGCGAACCGGTTCCGCGCATCGCGTGGAGACTCTCCATTCCTATTGGTGACAGGCGAGCTTGCACCAGCGGAGTGTGTGTTTCGACGTAGTATTTCATGTCAAAGGTGGATTCGCTGGTTTTGGGATACATCACAGAAACAATAATCATCAAGCGCATCATATCCTGTCTTGATTTGCGGCGCTGGAGTGCAAACTAATACGCACTCCCGCCGTTTCACCCCCGCTTTGGTGGTAAGCTTTCCTCAACCCATGCCGTGCCTGCTCGTATTTCTGATCCTCCTTTTTCCAAGAGTCATCCTCGTTCTCATGTGGCTCTTTTCCACGGTCCTGACGCGAGCCTATTCCAACATGGTGATCCCATTGCTTGGATTTATCTTCCTGCCAATCACCACCATTGCCTACGCATGGATGGTCGCAAATGGCCTGCCGATGACAGGGTTCAACCTGTTCATCATTGTGGTTGCGGTGTTACTTGATGTGGGGTCGCACGGCGGCGCGGGTTATTCCAGACGACGACGCAGGCTCTGACAGAGCTACTCGCGACAGATACCGCGCTTGCTCGCGCGCACGAACTGCACCAGGCGCCGGGTGTTCTCGTCGGGGTTTTCCAGCTCGATCCGTGTCAGCGCTTCTTCGAGCTTCAGCCCTGAGCGGTATAGCAGGCGGTAAGCCTGCTTCAGGTTCGATATCCGATCATTCTCGAATCCGGCGCGTCTTAGCCCGATCAGGTTCAGTCCCTTCGCCTCTAC
The DNA here is from genome assembly GCA_040003745.1 of Terriglobia bacterium. Classification (GTDB taxonomy): domain Bacteria; phylum Acidobacteriota; class Terriglobia; order Bryobacterales; family Bryobacteraceae; genus BOG-234. The sequence goes on along the minus strand of JBDUBZ010000010.1, from coordinate 1,256 downwards.
GTTGAATCCCGAATACAGGAAGAACGGCGGAACATCGCTGTTGACTCGGGTATTGCCGCCAATCATGGCAAGCCTGCCGATTCTTGAGAACTGATGAATCACCACTCCGCCCGAGATGAAAGCCTGATCCTCCACCTCGACATAGCCGGCTACCAGGGCGCAGCTTGCGATTACCGTGTTATTCCCGATCACGCAGTTATGGGCAATGTGGCCGGAGGTCATGATGTAGTTGCCGTGGCCGATCATAGTGGCCGATTCGGGCTGCGTGCCCCGCGAAATCGTGTAGTGCTCGCGAATTTTGTTACCCGATCCGATGCGCAGGTAACTGCGTGCGCCGCTGAAGTTCTTGTCCAATGGATCGGTGCCCAGCACGGTTCCGGCTGAGATCTCGTTGCCGTCTCCAAGTGTGGTCCAGCGCTTTACGAAGACGTAGGGCTCAAGAACGCAGTCCGCGCCGATCTCCACGTCTTCTTCAATCACGCAGAATTCCCCGATGCGCGTGCGGGCTCCAATGACTGCGCGCGGATGCACCCGGGCCGTCTCTGAGATAAAGGCGTCGGGGCTGACGGAATCGGCGGACACGGACTCATGATAGCCGGGGCGGCGGCGTGCCCTGCTCCACCCCGTTAATGGGCGTGCGGCGGTAAACCGTACGGCCCGCCCGCATTGCGAGAAGCACGTCGTTATGACCCACGTGGTGCGCCAGTTCGTGGTAATCGTGAACATCCATCACGATCAGGTCGGCGCTCTTGCCGGGCTCGAGCGAGCCGGTGACGTGCGAGAGCTTGAGTGAGCACGCCGCATTGTACGTGCAGGCCATGATGGCTTCTTCGTGGGACAAGCCGAAACGGGCTATCCCCAGATAGAGCAGAAACTGCGGATTGGACGACCGCGGTCCCTCGGCCGGGCAACTGGAGCCGATCGCAATGGGAATACCGTCGTTGATAGCGCTTCTGACGTTAGGCGCCTGACCGCAGCCGAACTGGAGCGATTCCGAAGCGGGAAGCACGTAAACGCCGCCGAAGTCACGCGGCGCGGGAATATCGGCCGAAGGCGGAACGCCTACCCAGGCCACGATTCCCGCTTGTCTGGCCAGCGTATAGACGCGGGGATCCGAATCGTGGCTGCCGCGCATCCGGATAGCGAGACCATGGTCCTCCGCGGCCAGGATCAGGCCTCTGACGCGTTCCGCCTCGTCGGGACCGCCATTCGCCACGTGGGTACCAAACTCGATAATCGAGGCCAGGGTGGTGGTT
>JBDUBZ010000217.1:0-7009 GCA_040003745.1 Terriglobia bacterium | reverse complement strand
TGCGGGCGCTCTGCAGCAAAGCGCCGATATCGCGATGTACTGCGCGAAACGGGCCTCGAAAAACACCTTACGCTTCTTCGTGCCGGGTATGGTCGAGCCGTTGCGGGAGCGTCTGCAACTGGAAAACGCTCTCCGCGGAGCGCTTGAAAGAGGCGAGCTCATGGTTGCCTATCAGCCGATATTCGAGGCGGGAACGCAGGATACAGGGATGGTGAGGGTTGGCTGCGAGGCGCTGCTGCGCTGGCGTCATCCGGAGCTCGGACAGATCTCGCCCGCGCGCTTCATCCCCATCGCGGAAGATACGGGAATGATCATTTCCATCGGGACGTGGGTTCTCCGCCAGGCGTGCGGGCAGATCCGGAAGTGGGGCGAGTCGGGGAGCTGTGGACGAATCGCCGTCAACGTTTCGAGCCTGCAGTTCACCAGCCACGATTTTGTCGGGATCGTGGCCGAGGCGCTCCAATCGGAAGGGGTGGAGGGGACGAATCTCACGATCGAGATTACCGAGAGCGTGCTCATGACCGACAAAGATGCCTGCGCCCGTAAAGTGCGCGAACTGCAGGCCCTGGGCGTGTCCATTTCTATCGACGATTTCGGCACCGGTTATTCATGCCTTGGGTGCCTTCAGAACATACCGATCGACACGCTCAAGATCGACGGCTCGTTCGTCAAAGAACTGGGGATTAAACCAGCGGCTGCGGCGCTGATCGGCGGCATTGTTTCGCTCGCGCATAACCTCGGCATGCGGGTTGTGGCGGAGTGTATCGAGAACGAGGAGCAGTTGCAGGCCGTACGCCTGGCCGGATGCGATCAGGTGCAGGGATACCTGCTGGGCCTGCCCGTTGTTCCAGCCTTATAGCTTGAGGTTGCAGAGATAACCGACGTCGTCGCTGAACCATAGGTAGCCGTTGTGAACGGTGACGCCGTGAATCAGCGGGTCCTTATCGGTCAGCTGGATCTTCTCCACGATCTCACCGGTCTTGACATCGTGGCGGAAAAATGCGCGCCAGTTCGTGTCGGCTATCCAGAGGGAATCGCCCTCCCAGCCAACGCCATGCGCGCGGTTGCCGGGCAATCCCCACATGGCCTGAATACGCCATGTTTTGGGATCGATGACGTAAGCGCGACGGGAAGGAAGGCAGGCGTAGTACAGCAGACCGTCGCGATATTCCATGCCCTGTCCGCCTTCGCCGGAGAGCCCCGACTTCGCGTCAAGCGCCAGTTGCCCGGCAGGACGTCGGGGTTGTCCACCACGGGCAGGCGCGGCAGCCGCGGAGGGCGCCGGCGCCGGGAACGGTGACGCTATCGGGCTGCGGGCGTTCGCAGGATCGCCGGCAAGCTGGAACGGCCGGCCCGCTCCGGCGCACCAGTACTTCGCCAAAATTTTTCCGTCGCGGCTGTCGCAGGTGACGATGAGACTGTTGTGGGTGTCGTTGATCCACATGACACCGGTGGGATCAACGGTGAGGCCGCTCGCGCCGGCGAGACCTGGAACCTGGAATTCACGGATAACCTTGCCGTCTGCGAAGTTGACCAGAGAGACATAGTTATCCTTGCCCTGATCGAGAACCCAGAGGCCGTCGCTGGTGGCCTGCAGGCCGTTGGGCGTCGCGTGCGGCGATTTGCAGACGATCTCGACCTTGCGTGTGCCCCGCGATTTTATGGACGACACATCGATGGTAGCGGCCAGCGCCGGTGTGGCTGCGGCCCAAAGGAAGTCTCTGCGTTTCATATTGTGTATTCCCCGACGGCTTCCATCTTAATCCAACCGGCTGTGAACTTTTCCGTCGCCGGTGCGTAGTCACAGGAGAATGCAGAGATTCCCGTTGGCAATTCTGGCCGGAGCGATTCTTTCCCCGGCGATTTTCGGGGCCACCGACGTTTCAGGCAAGTGGTCCGGGTTTCCCATCTACGTCACGCTGAAGCAGGACGGCAACAAAGTGACCGGCAGCGCCGGCGAATCGGAGGACGACCAGATTCCCTTTCAAAACGGGGTCATTGAAGACGACCACCTCACTCTGAAGTTCGGGCCTATGGACATCAGCTTTGTGGTGAATGGCGATCAGATGACCGGGGAGTTGCATCAGGGAATGAACACGCTGAAGATCGTACTGAAGCGCATGAGGCCGCGCGACCCTTCCGCGCCGCCACTGGCGTTCGATGCCGCTTCGGTGAAACGGGCGCCCCCGCAGGAGATGGGCAAGGGATTTAATTCTTCGATGAATGCGGAGCCAGGCAGGCTGCGCTGTACAAACGTGACTTTGAAGAACTATATCGAGTATGCGTGGGCGCTCAAAGACTATGAGGTGACCGGTCCGGACTGGTTGAAAGATGAGCGGTATGACATTACCGCGACTATGCCCGCCGGCAGCCCCCCGAATGAGGTCCTGTCGATGTTTCAGACTCTGCTGAACGAGCGCTTCAAGCTCGACACGCATAAAGAGACGAAGGAGCTTTCGGTCTATGCGCTGGTGGTGGACAAGAACGGATTCAAACTGAAGGCGGCAGACGGTCCGGGCAGAACGAGCATTTCGGGTGGTCCGAAGGGGCGAACAATGAAGGCGAATGCAAGCATGAAGCGTTTGGCCGCAACGCTATCGGGTATGGTGGACCGGCCTGTCCTCGATATGACGGGGATACCGGGCGGGTTCAACATTCTGCTGGAATGGACGCCCGACGAAACCCAGGGCGGTCCCAGGGGAATCGATGGAGCCGCCGCCGATACGGCACCGGGGCCATCCATCTATATGGCGCTGCACGAAGTGGGTCTGAAGCTTGAGGCTCGCAAGGCGCCGGTCGAAATCCTTGTAGTCGATCACGCGGGAAAGATCCCCGGGGAGAATTAAGGGGCTCGTATGAAGGTTCAACTATCAGCCCTGGCCGCGTTGAGCTGTTCGATGGTGATGGCACAACCGACAGCGTCGCTTCCTTCGTTTGAGGCGGCCTCCATCCGGGCCGGTGATGCGATCGCGCGGGGCGGGAGGATCGCTACAGGGCCGGGCAGTCTGACGATCACCAATATTCCGCTGAGGGGCATCGTGGAGTGGGCGTTCGACATACAACCAGCTCAGTTCCAGGGGCCCGGCTGGCTGGGCGACACGCGGTTCAGCATCACGGCTAAAGCCGCCGATGCGGCCAACGACGACCGTCTGCGTCTCATGCTGCAATCGCTGCTGGTGGACCGCTTCGCGATGAAACTTCATCACGACCGGAAGGAAGTGGCGACTTATGCCCTGACTCTGGCGAAGAGCGGAGCGAAGTTCCATGAGCCGGGGCCAAAGGATCCATCGAAGTTTGTGGAATCGAAGACCGAAGGCTCTGCGATTTTCACGGGCGATAAAACCGGCATGATTGCAGAACGGGCGTATATGTCGGGGATAGCCGAAAAGCTCAGCGAACCACTGCAGCGGCCTGTTATCGACAAGACCGGGCTGGCCGCGCGTTACGACATTCGTCTAGATATTACGCCTTACCTGCTCCAGGATGGCGGTGACAGCGGCGGTGGTGGACGACAGATCGATCCGATGTCCGTTATCTTTACCGCGCTTCAGGGGCAACTGGGATTGAAGGTGGAGCCGAGTAAAGATGTAGTCGATTTTCTGGTGATCGATTCCGCGAGTAAGGTTCCGTCTGACAATTGAGTGCCGCAATCTCGTTTTGCCGCGGAGTCACGTCGGGCCTTATCACTCTGGGGAGCACGTTACGGGGCGTGCGGTTGTGAAGAAAATCACGGAAGGCGGGAACTGGGCGGGCTATCTGCTCTGAGCGCCCGACGATACGCCGACACTGCGTGCGACAGCGTGCCTGGCCTCGTTCATGGTATTGAAATAACCAAGGAACGAGAATCCGGTTCGCGTCGGGTTAATGTGCATCGCGTCGAAGGCCAGCCAGCGGCCATCCTCTTCGAGCATGCAGCCAAGATAGCGGTCGGAATCCACCAGAGCGTGGATGCCGGCGACCGCGAACCAGGAGGCGGGGGAAGCCGAAGCGAGAGAAGGCGACTGGCCGGTTTGGCTATTTGTTTTCGAAAGAGCGGCGCTGGGCATAAATTGCCAGCGTAGCGGACACGGGCGCCAGCGCGCTATAGCCCCAACAGGCTATGCGTTGACGCTTACTTCCCGACCATCAGAATCGTAAAGGAACCCGGGACCGTGGTGCCTTGTGGGCCGCGACCGCCGCCGGGCGGTGGGGGAGGCGCGGGTCCACGTTCCTGCGCCATGGCGAAGAGGTGGCCGGTCTTGCTGTCGAAGGTGATCGTACGGGCGCCGTTCATGGTTTGCAGATTCTGCTCCACCTCAAAGCTGGTTGGGCTCTTCTCTTTAACGATGGTCATGGTGCCATTGCCGTGCGTGCTGAAGGCCTCCATCGTGTCGGGATTGAAGGTTGCGCCATCGGAGCCGCCGGCGAGCGGCAGGCTGGTGACGATCTTGCCGTCTTTGGCGCTGAGGATCACCATCATGGGCTGCGCGGGCTGGGATGGTGGATTCCCTGAACGTCCACACGCCGCGAAGAGAATCTCGTTTTTCACATCGAGCGCAAGTCCGTTGCAACCGCCCTTGTCCCCGAACGAATAGTGAGCCACGGCCTTCATGGTCTTGACGTCAACAGCGGTGACGCTGCCCACCGCATCCTGCATCACCACGTAGAGCATGCCTTTGCCATCACCAACACCCTGTTCGGGCACGCCGCCGAGATCTATGGTGCCGAGCACGGCGCCGTCTTTGGAATCGATCACCGTCGCGTCCTTCGTGGGGTGACTGAAGACATAGACGCGTTGATTGAAGGGGTCGAAGTAGATGCCATCCGGCCGGGCGGCGCCCACATCGATGCTCTTGATCAGAGTCATGGTTTTGGTGTCGAACATCGAGACCTTCGGGTGGTCGCTGGTGAAGCCGTGGCCTGTTTTGGGATCGACAACGGCGCCATTCCCGCCGACACCGGGAATCTGACCGGCGGGCTTGAGAGTGTCGAGATCGAAGATCGTCAATCGCGCCTCGGTGGCCGGTACTTCAGGGGCTGTATCCGTCGCCGGGATCGCTTTCGCCGCCCCGCGCGGAATGTAGAGGCGTCGTCCGGCGGCATCGGCAAAGATGTAATCCCATCCGCCTTCACCACCGACCCTGGCGGTCTTCAGCACTTTGTAGGGGCCGTCCTGAGCCTGACCCGCGGGCGCGAAGACGATCAAAACCCCTGCGAGCAGTAAACAAAATTGACGCATGCGATTCTCCAGGCGCTCAGTATATTACGGAGCGGACAGACGACCTTGTAAGTTTTCGTGCTTTCCGCAGGTCGCTGCCGTTCCGACTCACCTGCGAGTACAAAAAGTACCTGTCATCCGGGGACAGGTCTAGGCCCTGAGCCAGGCCGTATGGATGGGCGCGACCGCGGCACCGACCTGCGATTTACGCCAGAATTCGCTTATGCCGCGGCGTGACCGAGGCGGAGGCGGGCCATCCCGACCGGAATGGCCAAGGGAGCGGGAAGGTGAATTCTCTGCCTCTCGCCAGCCCATACGAAGCCGAGACTTTGACAGATCTCACTGTGACTGAGCGGAGAGTGAACGGCGTGGAAGACACCCGCCTGGCGGAGTCCGGACCATTCCCCCGCTTCTGAAAACCTCAGGCAGGCGATCAACGGGACGCCAGGGTGAACGGTGCGCAACAGCGAAGCGGCGTTCGGCCAGTTGTCACGTACGGCCTGCCGGTCGAACAGGATTGCGGCTATCCGGTCGGTTTTAATCGACCGCAGCGCAGTGAGTGTCGTGGCAGTAGTGGCGTCCCAGCCATGGGGACGGGCGGCAGACCTCAACAGCTTAATGTCGATCCAGTCCCCCGTAAAAGCGATCACGGTATTTGCCGGATTCATAAGCCACCTCTGAGCCTGGGACTCGCGCCGGGCAGGCATGACCCAGGTTCAATGACATAAACATACAGCAACTATCCTGCCAGTGCCTCTTTAAGAAGTACGTAATCTTACGGCACGATAACGGCCCCGTTTTACAGAGTTCGCTGCGCAGCGCCACCAAGGCGCGCGGCCTCGGTACCACCGATTTCCAGGGGAAGTGGGAAGGAGAAATCTGCGCGGGCGGGAGCGTATTCCGCATATTCGCCATGCACGCTGTTGACAGTAAACGACGCGACGACGTCAGGTTTTCCATGCCGCGCCGGGAGACGGGGCCTCCATTTATATGGAGCTATTATGATCCTGGGAACTGCAAATGCCTCTCCAGAATCGCATCGATCCTTGCGGCCGCATCTTTCGGACGGAGGCGCGCGGAACCATCATGGGCAACCGGGGCGGCGTCTTACACCGCGATCGCGAGATTGTGCGGACTTTCAAGAGCCGGCGCTGGATCGCATGCCTTCTCGAATTCAAGGGAAGGCGCCGGGTCGTGATGACGGAAAAGCGCTACACAGAGCTATTCTTTCTCGACGAAGCCGTTGCGTTTGCCGCGGGGCACCGACCCTGCGCGGAATGCAGGCGAGAGCGCTTTAATGCCTTCAAGGAAGCGTGGCGGAGGGTGAAAGGCCTGGACAAGCTTCCGTTTGCCGATGAGATGGACTCTGTGTTGCATTCCGCGCGGATCGACTCCAGCAGGAACAAAGTTACGTGGCAGGCAGAGCTTAGGTCTTTGCCCGATGGTTGTCTTGTGCAGCTTGAAGGGCGACCGTTTCTGGTATGGCGTGACGGGCTCTTTCTCTGGACTCCGCAGGGTTACCACAGGCGCGCCTCCGCGCCCGAAGACAAGATCGTGACCGTCTTGACGCCGGAACCTATTGCGGGATGCTTCCGCGAGGGATACACCCCTCAAATACACTATTCCGTCACCGAAAGCTGTTAATATTCGGGGAGACTTGGCCTTTGGCGTGCAACCTGGTAGCCACCTATGCGGCTGTTAACTCTGTTTGCGTTGATTGGATGTTCAGCAGCTTTTTGCGCCGACCGCCATGCCGACTTTTCCGGCACCTGGCGCATGGACCCGGCTCGAAGCGAATCGGCGCATCAGGAT
>JBDUBZ010000216.1:0-7034 GCA_040003745.1 Terriglobia bacterium | reverse complement strand
GGTCGGCCATCACGGCGCTCGATATGGAAGGCCGGATGACGGTCTGCAATATGTCGATCGAAGCCGGGGCGCGGGCCGGTATGATTGCGCCCGACGACACGACGTTCAATTATCTCAACGGCCGCGAATTCGCACCGAAAGGCGCAGACTGGGACGCCGCAGTGGCGCGCTGGAAGCGACTGCCGACCGATCCGGGCGCAGCGTTCGACCGCACTGTCACGATTGATGGCGATGCGCTGGGGCCGATGATCACGTGGGGCACGAATCCGGGTATGGGCGTAGCGATTGGCGGCGCGGTGCCGGAGCCGTCATCGATTGCTGACCCGCTGGAGCGCGATGCGGTTTCGAAAGCGCTGGCGTATATGGGGCTCGAAGCGGGAAAGCCGATTCTGGGGCACGCGGTGAACGTGGTGTTTATCGGGAGTTGCACGAACTCGCGCATTTCCGATCTGCGCAGCGCGGCGGGCATTCTGAAGGGCCGTAAGGTCAATCCGAATGTGCGTGTGATGGTGGTGCCGGGATCGATGGAGGTCAAGCGGCAGGCGATTGCCGAAGGGCTTCCGGAGATTTTCCGCGCCGCCGGATGCGACTGGCGCGAGCCTGGCTGCTCCATGTGCATCGCGATGAACGGCGATCAGCTCGAGCCGGGACAATACAGTGTTTCAACCAGTAATCGTAACTTTGAAGGCCGGCAGGGCAAGGGCGGACGGACGTTCCTCGCATCGCCTCAGACTGCCGCCGCGAGCGCCATTACGGGCGTGGTTACGGATGTGAGGACAATCCTTTGATACCGTTCACTTCTTTTGAATCGACACTGGCGCCGCTGCCGATGAACAACATCGATACCGACCAGATTATTCCGGCGCGGTTTCTTAAAACGACTTCGAAGGAAGGTCTGGATAAGAACCTGTTCTGCGACTGGCGGCAGGATCCGAATTTCATCATCAATACTCCGCGCGGGAAGAATGCGCAGATTCTGCTCGCCGGGGATAACTTTGGGTGCGGGAGCTCGCGCGAACATGCTCCGTGGGCGCTGACTCAGTTCGGCTTTCGCGCGGTGATCAGCACTTCATTCGCGGATATCTTCAAGCAGAATTCGCTGAAGAATTCGCTGATTCCGATTGTAGTGCCGGCCGATGTTCATGCGAAGCTGTTCGCGCTTCCTGAGGATGCGAAGGTGAAGGTCGATCTGCCGAGCCAGACGCTGACGCTGCCCGATGGACAGAGCGTTGAGTTCGCGGTCGATTCGTTTTCGAAGACGTGTTTGATCGAGGGTATCGATGAGCTGGGCTGGATTCTGAAGCAGGCTCCGGCGATTGCCGCTTACGAGAAGACGCGCGTCTCGACCTTGAATACGCTGGCCTGATAAACCGCGCCGTCGCTCGACAACGAACATTACCGCCGGGATCTGGGCGGGTGGCCCCGTTTATGAGTGGGAGCGGAAAAAGGCGTCCCGCCGGTCGAGATCCGAGTAGCTCCCGAAATACCGGTTCCGCCACCGCTCCTCTACGGTCTGCATACCCCCGGCCTTCTTCACACGGGCTATGACGCCGACTAATTCCGAATCCAGCTGGACGGGGCCACCCGGCAGCGAATCTACTGTCTGCTCCTCAATCAGCACAGCGGCGAAGTCCCCCCAAATCCGAGCCGTCACCCGACCGACGACCCAGGGCATCGCGTGGTGTGTTCATTGGTATGAGTCTTGAAGGCGGTCGCGCGCATGGTTTCCATGAGCTTTGAAGTCGGATTGGCACCGTTCTTCTTGAATTCGCCGAGGACAGACAGCGTTTCCGTTTTGAACCCCGGCTCCGAGTAAGCCAGATTAATCGAGGAAAATTTTAGGCGCCGCTGGGAGCGCACACACCCCGACGAGCACGTTATGCCGATGTTTCTGGAAATAGGAATAGAAGTAAAGCCTGGCGGACCACCGCACTACTATTTTTACACGCGAATTTACACGTGGGGGATTGAGCCAACAGCGACGGGACGCAGCTCTTCGGAGCGGAGGAACTGATAGCGATCCATCGATACGGCCACTTCAAAACCAGTTTCGGCTGACGATTGACGGCTTCGCAAAACTTTCCCGAGACAACGGATGCGGACGGGAGGGGTGCTATTCGACAAGGTAATCACGTACTCAATCCGCCCGCCGACCTCAACTTCATCGGGGGACGTGAACGATACGCCACCCGAACTGATGTCCCTGGTCCTCTCAACGCGGCTCACACGTGTTCCGCCGACTTCCAGAATTTGCAAAGGAAGTTCCAGATTATATCGTTGAGCCCGACGATTTTCCAAATATCTACTTTATTATCAATAGAAGAGCTAAATCAACAGTACTGGGTACTCATCGCACCTCTTCGACACCGATGATTTGGTAATTTCGGCATCCATTTGCGTCGCTAACCGAGTAATGTACCGTCAGTTCGATGGGAGCGCCGCGGCGCGATGCGCAAACGTGGATAAGACCTTCCTGGAGCTCACCGTTGTCTGTAATCATGCATCAGTAATACAGGAGGGCCAGTCTGGCAAAATGCCATTTCCGGAACCCTGTGTTGATTACAAAAGAAAAAGAAACTTTAAGCCGGCGTCACCACGATTTTTTAGCCTGCCAGATCGGCATCTCCCGCAGCGTCAGAACCCGCGGCTCGAGCCTCGTCGATGATCGTCTGCGCTCTGACCAGCATATGTTCGGCGACCTGCACCTGAAATTCGAGGTTGGGCAGGACTGCGGGGCCCACTAGCAGCGCCGGGATCCCGTTTGCTTCCAGAATGCCCTTTATGGTCATGGCTTCCAGCTCTCCATCGTGGTTCGAAGAGCTGAAGACGGGCAGCAGGGCTTCTTCGGGTCTGGGATCGGAGGTTGTGAATTCCGCTTCACTCGGCATGCATCCACGATATCAGTTGCGATTAGAATGGGCACATGGAAGACAACGGCAAGTTTGGCTGGTTCGTGGCGGGTGCGGTAATCGGGGCGGGCGTAGCGCTGCTTTTCGCCCCTAAGCCGGGCAAAGAGACGCGCAATTATATCGGGGAATCGACGAAGGATAGCCGGGAGGCAATGGAATCGGGCGGGCGCGATCTGATGGAGAAGGGCAAGGACCTCTACGACCGCGGCAAGCAGATTGTGGACGACGCGGCCGATCTGTTCGAGCGCGGCCGTAAGCTCGTCCAGGGCTGATTGACCGCTATAGAAGTTGGAAATTCCCGCATCACCCTGGTAAGGGCCGGCTCTTACTGGTGGGACGGTGGCGCCATGTTCGGCGTGGTGCCGAAGACGCTCTGGTCGAAGCACCAGTCCAGCGATGAGTTGAACCGCATTGAAGCGGGTTTCAACTGCTTCCTGGTGGAGCACGAAGGCAAGCGAATCCTGATCGAAACCGGGGGCGGGACTCCCCACGACGAACGTGCGAAAGAGCGGATGCGCTGGACGGCCCCCACGTCTTATGAGACCGCCTGCGAGTCTGCGGGAATCAAACCGGAATCGATTGACATCGTAATCAATACGCATCTGCACTGGGACCATTGCGGCGGAAATACCACGGGCGAGGGAGAGCGGATCCGGCCGGCATTCCTGAATGCCATGTATTTGACGCAGCGCGGTGAACTCGACCATGCGCGCGAGCAGCATCCACGCGACGCCGTTAGTTACCGGGCGGTGAATTACGAGCCGCTGGTGGCGACCGGCCGGATGGAGCTTCTCGACGGCGATGCCGAGCCGTTCCCGGGTCTGGAGCTACGGGTGGCGCCGGGTCACAACCGGGATATGTCGGTGGTGATCGTACGTTCAGGCGGCGAGACGTGGTGTCATCTGGCGGATCTTGTGCCTTACGGCGCTCAGATCAGCCCCGGGTGGGTGTCGGGATTCGATCTGTTCCCGCTCGAAACAATTGAGAATAAGGTTCGGATATTGACCGAAGCGGCAGCGGGAAACTGGTGGGTTAGCTTCGGGCATGATCCGGCAGTGGCATTTGCGAAGATCGGACAGCGGGAGGGTAAATGGCAACTTCATCAAGGCCGGGCTTGAATCCACCGGAATTTCGGAACGAGCCGTACACCGATTTCAAACAACCTGACAATGCGCGCCGCATGGAAGAGGCGCAGACTGAGGTGCGCGCGCTGCTTGGCCGCGAGTATGACTTAATGCTGGGGGGGGAGCGCGTCCGGACGGTCGAAAAGCTGAAATCGACCAACCCCGCCCGGCCATCCGAAGTCGTGGGAATCGCTCAGAAAGCTACCCCGGAACTGGCGCGCAAGGCCATCGAAACAGCGTGGCGCAATTTCCCCGGCTGGAGTAAGACTCCTGCGGAGACGCGCGTCGGCATGCTTTTGCGGCTGGCGGAACTCATCCGCGAACGGAAATTCATCTTCAATTCGTGGCTGGTTTTCGAGGCGGGGAAGACCTGGCCGGAAGCCGAAGCCGAAGTCGCCGAAGCCATCGATTTCTGCGAATACTATGCGCGTGAAATGCTGCGCCTGGCCGGTCCTCAGCCGGTGGTGCAACTGGCGGGCGAGCGGGATGAGCTGCGGTATCTGCCCCTCGGCGTGGGTGTGGTGATTCCACCCTGGAATTTCGCACTAGCCATTCTCGCCGGCATGACCGTTGCGGCCCTGGTGACGGGAAACACGGTCGTGATCAAGCCTTCTAGTGAAACTCCGGTCATTGCGGCCATCTTCGCCGAGACCCTGCTCGAAGCCGGCTTCCCGGCCGGGAGTTTCTGCTTCGTGACGGGGAGCGGCGGTGCGATTGGCGATGCGTTGGTGTCCCATCCGAAGACGCGCTTCGTAGCATTCACGGGGTCGCGCGACGTTGGCCTGCATATCAACGAGCTGGCTGCCAGGGCGCAGCCCGGACAGATCTGGATCAAGCGGGTGGTGGCGGAGATGGGCGGCAAAGACGCCATCATCGTCGACGGCGATTGCGATCTGGAGGCGGCGGTGGAGGGTGTCGCGCTTTCCGCATTCGGCTACTCCGGCCAGAAATGCTCGGCGTGTTCGCGTGCCATCGTTCACGACAAAGTCTACGATTCATTCGTCGCCAACCTGAAGACGCGCGTCGAAATCATGGCTACCGGTGCGCCGGACGATCCTCAGTTCTACATGGGGCCTGTGATCAGCGACAAGGCCCGGAAAACGATTCTCGATTACATAGGCGTTGGCAAATCCGAAGGACGCCTGCTGACAGGCGGCGGGCAGACGGAGGGCGATGGCTACTTCATCGAACCCACGGTTATTGCCGACGTCGATTCGAAGGCGCGGGTTTTTCAGGAAGAGATTTTCGGGCCGGTGCTCGCCGTGACGCGGGCGCGCGATTTCGAGCATGCGCTCGAAATGGCGAACGACTCGCAGTACGGTCTCACCGGAGCTATCTATTCCCGCGATGCCGCGCATATTAACCGCGCGCGCGATGAGTTCTTCGTTGGGAACATGTACATCAATCGCAAATGCACCGGGGCCATGGTGGGGGCGCATCCTTTTGGCGGGTTTAATATGTCGGGCACCGATTCCAAGGCCGGCGGCCCGGACTATCTGCTGTTGTTCCTGCAGGCCAAATCGATCGCCGAAAAGATCGCGTGATAGCATCGGAATACCCCGATTCGAAGGGGACCAGGAAGTTACAACAGCAGGTTAAACACTGATCGACGCGGCGCGGATGCAAACTTCCGCTCCTGAACCGGGATCCACCTTAAGCATGGGGATCCCGGTTTTTTTATGTGGACCGGACTCGTCCGGTACAATACGGGTTACCCCAATCCCCAGGAGGACTTTGTTGGATTCTGCAATCCTGGCGCTGGAGGACGGTACTGTCTTCGAGGGCCGGAGCTTTGGTGCGCCCACTGAACGGTCGGGCGAAGTTGTTTTTAATACGGCAATTACCGGTTATCAGGAGATCTTCACGGACCCTTCCTATACCGGGCAGATCGTCATTCTCACAAACCCCCAGATCGGCAATTACGGTACGAGCACGCTCGATAACGAATCGTCGCGGCCTTATATCGAAGGTCTCGTGGTGCGCGAGTTCTCGAGCGTTACCAGCAACTGGCGCTCGGACGAAGAGGCCCGCGAATTCCTGTCGAAGCCGGGCATTCCGGTTGTGTCCGATCTCGATACGCGCGCCCTGGTGCGGCATCTGCGCAGCCGCGGAGTGATGCGCGGAGTTCTTTCGGCCATCGAAAAAGATCCGGCGAAGCTCGTCGAGAAAGCGCGCGCGATTCCTTCCATGACTGGTCTGGATCTCGCGACGCGGGTGAGCACTCCGCAAGCTTACGAATGGACCCAGACGGTGGGTCGATGCTCGCCTTCCGAGCGCATCGCCGAGACTGCCGATCCGCGGTATCACGTTGTAGCCTACGACTTTGGCATCAAGCACAACATCCTGCGGCGGCTCGTTTATTCCGGATGCAAAGTGACGGTGGTTCCGTCGCTCACCAGCGCCGAAGACGTGCTCGCGCTCAAGCCGGATGGAGTGTTTCTTTCGAACGGGCCCGGCGACCCCGAGCCTCTCATACCTCAAATTGAAAACGTGCGCCGCCTGATCGGGAAGGCGCCCATTTTCGGCATCTGTCTCGGCCACCAGCTTCTCGGGCTGGCACTGGGCGGGCAGACCTACAAACTCAAGTTCGGACACCGGGGGGCCAATCATCCCGTGATGAACCACCTGACGCAGCGTATTGAAATCACATCTCACAACCATGGCTTTGCGGTCGATCCCGATTCGCTCCGCACGAACGACATTGAGATCACGCATATGAATCTGAACGACCAGACGCTCGAGGGATTCCGCCATCGGCGCGAACCTGTGTTCTGCGTGCAGTATCATCCCGAAGCCGCGCCCGGCCCGCACGATTCGCACTATCTTTTCGACGATTTCGTTAAGCTGATGGCGGGCAATAAATAGATGCCGCGCAGAAACGATCTTCACCGCATTCTGATCATCGGATCGGGACCAATTATCATCGGCCAGGCGTGCGAGTTCGACTACTCGGGCACGCAGGCGACGCGGGCGCTTCGAGCGGATGGCTACGAAGTCATCC
>JBDUBZ010000215.1:0-7059 GCA_040003745.1 Terriglobia bacterium | reverse complement strand
AGAATCAGTATCTGGTTTCGTTCTCCATCGCGAATATCGGAAGCGTTGGAACCCTGAAGAAACAGGAGCGGCTATTCTAGCCTGACGCGGCGCCAGTTCTTACCTACCTGCACCAGAATTTCATTGCGGCCTGCGGCCGAGTAGACCAGATCACCGACCTTCTGTCCATCGATTTCGATGGCTCCGGCTTTGCGCTTCCGGCCCGCCTCCGAAACGGATTCAGCCAGCCCGATGCGAGCGATCAGCTTGTCGACATGTATTCCCCCGGCGTTCCTCGCTTCTTCCGGCAGTGACACCGTCTGAATGTCCGATGGCACCTCCTTCTGCCGGACCACGCGATTAAATTCGTCCGCGGCGGCGGCCGCATCGCTCACGGAATGGAAATCGGCCACGATCAATTTGCCCAGTTCAATCTTCGCTTCCATCGGATGCAATTCGCCCAGCGCAATCCGTTCCTGAAGGGCCGCAATCTCGCTCATGCTGATGTCGGTGAGCAATTCGTAGTAGCGGAACATCAGGCTGTCGCCGATCTGCATGATCTTGCGAAACATGACCGCTGGCGGCTCTGTGATGCCAATGTAATTGCCCAGCGACTTCGACATCTTCTTTTCGCCATCCAGCCCTTCGAGCAGGGGCGTTGTGGCCACGATCTGCCCGGGCTGCCCGTAGTCTTTCTGCAGCTCGCGCCCTACCAGCAAATTAAACTTCTGATCGGTTCCACCCATCTCGACATCGCATTCGAGCGCCACCGAGTCGTAGCCCTGTGCCAGCGGATAAAGCAGCTCATGCATAGAAATGGGCAAGCCGCCTTTATAACGGTTTGAGAAATCTTCCCGTTCGAGGAGCCGCGCCACCGTGTAGCGCGAGCATAAGCGAATCATGTCCTCGTAGCGCATCTTTCCCAGCCATTCGCTGTTGAAGCGAACCTCGGTTTTTTCCGGATCGAGGAT
Organism: Terriglobia bacterium; assembly: GCA_040003745.1. Taxonomy (GTDB): domain Bacteria; phylum Acidobacteriota; class Terriglobia; order Bryobacterales; family Bryobacteraceae; genus BOG-234. The sequence goes on along the minus strand of JBDUBZ010000215.1, from coordinate 6,109 downwards.
TTTGAACACCTGCGTTTTGTATGTTTCGGTATTGGCGGCAATCTCTTCGCGTGTCAGCGGAGGTCTGGTGGTATTGCGGCCGGTCGGATCTCCAATCATCGCCGTGGAATCGCCGATCAGGAAGATAACGGTGTGCCCCAGATCCTGGAAATGCTTCATTTTCCGCAGCAATACCGTGTGACCCAGATGGAGGTCCGGGGCAGTCGGGTCAAAGCCCGCTTTGACGCGGAGAGGCTTGCCCTCGCGAGCTCGTAACGCCAAACGCTCTCGGAGGTCTTCTTCGCGAATCAGTTCCGCCAGGCCCTTTTTCAGGTATTCGAGTTGTTCCGGGAGTTCAGGCACCAGGACCGATTGTACCGGCACAATAAATCTATGTGCTGTGGAGGAAATCTACAAGGCCGTTCCGCTGGTGATGGTGAACTACGCGAAAACTGGCAGGGGCGAAGAATCTTGCGATGAGGCACTTTCCGGCTTCACGGATGGAGCCGCCGTTGGTGGGCTCTCCGGGGAACCCGCCGATGACCGCTTACACCTCCTGCACTGAACGCACCCGCTTGCAACCTTTCGTTCCAGATCAATGCGATTGTCCGGCCCAACTTGTGGATTTTCTAACAGCGTTGAGGGCGGCAGATATGCTACGTTCGTGAACGGATGCGTAAGCCGCTTGCGACTTACCGGCTTCAACTTCACTCCGGTTTTGGGTTCGATGCAGCAGCCGCAATTGCGGACTATCTTTCGGCGCTCGGAGTGTCGCACGTCTATTCGTCTCCTTACCTGCAGGCCATGCCTGGCAGCAATCACGGATACGATGTGGCGGATCATCACCACGTCAATCTGGAACTTGGCGGCGTCGAAGCACATGCAAGGTTTGGCTTGCGCCTGGGCACCGCCGGCCTTGGCCAGGTTCTTGACATTGTGCCCAATCACATGGCCATCGGCGGCAGGTGGAATTTATGGTGGTGGGATGTGCTCGAGAATGGCCTGGCCAGCCCTTATGCATCCTATTTCGACATCGACTGGCAGTCCCCCGATGAACGTTTCCGCAACAAAGTCCTCCTGCCCGTCCTGGGCAATCACTATGGACGCGTTCTGAAGAATCACGAAATTCGCCTCGTTCGAAATGGCCCTGAACTCACGGCTCATTACTACGAGCATGAATTGCCCATCGCGCCGGAATCGGTGGCTCCGCTTCTGGCAGCGGCTGCCAACCGCGCCTCCAGCGACAGGACTGGGGCCGAAGCGCTCGGCTTCCTGGCCGATTCACTGATGCGTCTGCCTGTGTCCGAAAGCGCCGACCGGGCCACGCTCGTGGGCCGTCACCGCGATAAAGAAGTAATCCGCCGCTGGCTTGATCGTGTCTTCAACGAACGTGCTGAGATCGCGCAGGCGGTTGACGCCGAGATCGCAGCTGTCAATGAAGATGTGAATGCGCTCGATCGTGTGCTCGACCGGCAGAACTACCGGCTGGCGTATTGGAAGGCTGCTTCCCGAGATCTCGGTTACCGGCGTTTCTTCGACATCAACTCCCTGGTCGGTCTGCATATGGAACATGAGCACGTCTTCGCCGACACCCATTCGCTCGTGCTCGACTGGCTGCGGGAGGGCGTTCTCGATGGGGTTCGCGTGGATCATCCGGATGGCCTGCGCGATCCGCGCCAGTACTTTGAACGGCTGCGCAGGGCCGCTCCGGACGTCTGGATCGTTGTCGAAAAAATCCTGGCGCGCGGTGAGAAACTTCGCGGAGAATGGCCGGTGGAAGGCACCACCGGGTACGACTTCCTGAATATGGTTCTCGGTTTGTATGTGGATCGCCGCTCGGAGCAGGCTCTCACCCGGTTCTATCACGAATTTACCGGAAATGCAGCGCCGTTCGGAGAAGTCGCTTACGAGAAGAAGTCACTGGTTCTGCGGGATGTACTGGGCAGCGACGTCAATCGGCTGACCGCGATGTTTCAGGAAATCTGCGAACGGAATCGCGACCATCGCGACTACAGCGCGCATGAAATACGCCATGCGATCAGGACAATGGTCGCTGAATTTCCCGTTTACCGGACTTACGTTCGCGCCGAATCGGGCGAGATTGTCCCAGTGGATCGGGAGCACATTGAGCAGGCCGCGAGTGCGGCAAAAAAGCGCCGTCAGGATCTCGACGGAGAGCTGTTCGACTTTCTTCGCGATGTGCTGTCGCTCGAGGTCACCGGTTCGCTGGAATCGGCCTTCGTCATGCAGTTCCAGCAGTTCACGGGAACCGCCATGGCCAAGGGCGTGGAAGACACGGCCTTCTACTCGTATAACCGCCTGGTGGCGCTGAATGAAGTCGGAGGCAATCCTGGCTGCTTTGGAATTCGGCTGAACGAGTTTCACAGGTATTGTGCCGAGCGTCATTTGCGATGGCCGCGGACGCAGTTAGCGTCTTCTACTCACGACACCAAACGCAGCGAAGATGTGCGCGCGCGCATGACCGTTATTTCGGAGATGCCTTCTGAATGGCGCAAGGCTGTCGAGACCTGGTCCGCACACAATGAGCGGCACAAACGTAACCGCCTGCCAGACCGGAATGCGGAATATCTTCTCTATCAAACGATCGTGGGAGCATGGCCCATCTCAACCGAGCGCCTTAGTGCATACATGCTTAAGGCCTGTCGTGAAAATAAGGAATATACAACATGGACAGAGCCCAATTCGGACTATGAAAACGCGCTTAGCGGATTCATCGATGGCGTTTGTGCCGATCCGGCGTTTCTGCGTGGTCTGGAAGCGTTCCTCCACAAGGTGATCTGGCCAGGCCGCGTAAATTCCATCGCCCAGACGCTGATCCGGATGACCGCGCCGGGCGTGCCCGACATCTACCAGGGAACCGAGATCTGGGACCTGAGTCTCGTGGATCCCGACAACCGGCGTCCCGTGGATTTCGAGCTGCGGATCAAGTTTCTGTCTGAACTGGGATCGCTGGATGTGGAGCAAATCATGGCGCGCATGGATGATGGACTACCAAAGCTTTGGGCCATCCGGCAGGCATTGGATACGAGACGCCGCTACATGGAATGCTTTGGGCCACAGGGCACCTACCGGCCGGTGCATGCCAAAGGCCCTGGCGCGGACCGGATCGTGAGCTTTCGCCGCGGAGAAGACATCATGCTGATTGTTCCGCGCTTTCTATATCGAGCGAGAATGTGGGGCGACACAACAATTGAAATTCCTCCGGGTTCCTGGACCAACGTACTGGCTGGGGTCACCCTGGAAGGTGGCGCCGCGAGCGTGGATGACTTGTTCAAAAAATTTCCTTCGGCCCTGCTGACTCGAACGGCTGCACTCACTCAATAAACTTACAACTTATGTCGAGAACAATTCTGCCCGGCAAACCATATCCACAGGGAACCACCTGGGATGGCACGGGCGTTAACTTCGCGCTCTATTCCGAAGCCGCGACCGGAGTCGATATCTGCCTGTTTGACAAGATGGGGGGCGAGCCGGAGTATGTCTCGATGCGGGAATCCACGGGATTTGTCTGGCATTGCTACCTGCCGGGTCTGAAGCTGGGGCAGTTATACGGATACAGGGTTTTTGGACCCTGGGAGCCGGAGCGCGGACTCCGGTTCAACGCCAACAAATTGCTGATCGATCCGTACGCCAAAGCGATTTGCGGCGATGTGGATTGGGAGTCGCCCGTTTTCGGCTACAGGGTGGGAGACCCCGCGGCGGATCTCGCAATGGACGATCAGCCGGATTTTGCCGGCGTCCCGAAATGCGTGGTGACGACATCGCATTACGACTGGGAAAATGACCGTCCTCCAATGACTCCCCTGCACGATTCCGTGATCTACGAGGTGCACGTCAAAGGGATCACTAAACTCCATCCTGAAATTCCGGAGCAGTTGCGGGGCACCTACGCAGGCCTGGGCCACCCCGTCACGATCGACTATCTAAAAAAACTGGGCGTCACAGCCGTGGAACTCATGCCGGTGCATGCCTTCCTCGACGATGGACATCTGGTTGCGCGGGGACTGCGTAATTACTGGGGCTACAACACCATCAACTTCTTCGCGCCCGAAGCGCGCTACTGCAGTTCGGGTTCGGAAGGAGAGCAGATCGGCGAATTCAAGAGTATGGTGAAGGCCCTGCACCGCGCCGGAATTGAAGTGATTCTCGACGTGGTTTACAACCATACGGCCGAAGGCAACCAGATGGGGCCGACCCTGAGCTTCCGGGGAATCGACAACCCCACTTACTATCGCCTCGTGGGCGACGCGCCGCGTTTCTACAAGGACTACACGGGTACAGGCAACACTCTGAACGTCCGGCATCCTCAGGTCCTGAAGCTGGTTATGGACAGCCTGCGTTACTGGGTCCTCGACATGCATGTTGATGGATTCCGTTTCGATCTCGCCGCCGCCCTGGCGCGCGAACTGCATGACGTCGACAGGCTGTCCGCTTTTTTCGACATCATCAATCAGGACCCCGTGGTTTCGCAGGTGAAGCTCATCGCCGAGCCGTGGGACGTCGGCGAAGGCGGTTATCAAGTGGGAAAGTTCCCTTCGTTGTGGGCCGAGTGGAATGGAAGGTATCGCGACGTTGTCCGCAAGTACTGGAAGAGCGATCCCGGACAGCTGGCTGAGCTTGGATACCGTTTGACGGGGTCAAGCGATCTCTATCAACGGGACGGGCGTCACCCCACTGCCAGCATTAACTTCATGGTTGCGCACGATGGCTTCACGCTGAACGACCTGGTTTCGTATTCGGATAAACACAACGAGGCCAACGGTGAAGAGAATCGCGACGGAACGAACGACAACGACTCATGGAATTGCGGGGTCGAAGGGGATACTGACGATCCTGCGATTGTGGCTCTGCGAGAGCGCCAGAAAAGGAACTTCCTGGCGACCATGATGCTCTCGCAGGGCGTGCCCATGCTTTGCGGGGGTGATGAGATCTCGCGCACACAGAAGGGCAACAACAATGCGTATGCGCAGGACAACGAAACCAGCTGGTACGACTGGACGATGGATGAACAAAAGGTTGAGCTTCTGGCGTTCACGCGGCGGTTGATCCGCTTGCGCCGCGAACATCCCAATCTGCATCGCCGCAAATTTTTTCAGGATCGCCGTATCGATCCCGACGCGCCTGAACGTGAGGTGGAAGGCGTGCAGGAGCAGGATATCGTCTGGGTCCGGCCCGATGGTCACGAGATGAAAGGCGAGGAGTGGAATGAGGGCTGGGTCCGGTGTATCGGCTTGCAGTTGAATGGGCGCACGCTCGACGACGTGAACGCGTTCGGGCAGCCGCTCAGGGACGATACGTTTCTGATGCTTCTGAATCCTCACCACGAGCCGATTGCCTTTTTTCTGCCCACGCCGCATGCGGGCTGTGTGTGGGAGTTGTGCTTTGACACGAAAGACCGCGGAGTATCCGAGCCGGTTGTGGCGGCGCAGGGCACTCCCTATCAGCTGACTGACCGGTCATTCGCAATGTTTCTGGAGGCGGCCGACCAGACGGTGCCCGCGAGCTGATGCTAAGCCATGCGAATTGAGGCTGCCCTGGAACGGGATATTGAGGTGATTCTGGAAATGATTCGGGGCCTGGCGGAATATGAGAGGCTCTCTGGCCATGTCACTGCGACCCCGCAGTTATTGCGGGAAAATCTGTTCGGGCCGAAAGCGTTTGCGGAAGTTTTGCTGACATACAACGAAAGCGAGTGCATCGGGTTTGCGTTGTTCTTTCCAAATTTCTCGACTTTTTTGGGCAGGCCAGGCTTATTCCTGGAAGACCTGTATGTGAAGCCTGAATGGCGCGGCAAAGGCGCCGGAACCGCCCTGCTGCGAGAAGTTGCCCAGATTGCCTGTGCCCGCGGATGCGGACGCGTGGAATGGGACGTGCTCGACTGGAACGAACCCTCGATCGGCTTCTACAAGAAGCTGGGCGCGGCCCCGATGGACGACTGGACAAGATACCGTCTGACCGGCGAAGCGCTTCTCAAACTGGGTGCGCCGGAAAAATGATAGAATAACTATGTCTCATTGGGGGCGCACCGGATTCGACGGGATTGAATCGCGGTGGGGAGGCGTGCCGGGTTCCGAGCTCCCGTAAAACGATCGGAAAAACAAAACTGCCA
>JBDUBZ010000214.1:0-7066 GCA_040003745.1 Terriglobia bacterium | reverse complement strand
GGGCCGCGCACCCTCGCTGGCTTCAATCGCCGCGCCCATCCGCCTTACAACTTCTCCGTGCAGATTGGCCGCGAGCATGGCAATGCAGCGATCGCGATCTTTCGCAACGGCCGTCATGCCGAAAGCGGTGATCGCGCGGCACATCCCATGCTGCGCGAGGATCAGTTCCAGCCCCTTTGCCGGATGCACGCCTTCCTGAAAAGCGATGGCGATGACGCCGTCCATATTCTCGCTAGGCTCGAAACGCCCGATGGCTTCTTCAACAGGGCCGTGCTCGGAAACTGCGCGGAAATAAGGCCAGGCTCGCTCAACGTTCCCTTCGGCGAGGAATAAGGCTCCCGTTTCGCGCGCGGCCGAGGCGACGGCGGCCTGATATTCGTCGTTGATCACCGAATCCGTCTGAATCAGCGGCAGGCCCAGTTCGAGCCGCTTCTTCATCAGACGCGCCTCAAAAACAAGCGCAAATTCCTTTTGAGCGAGAAACTGCGCAATCAGGAAATCGAGACTCGCGGCGGAGTCGCCGGAAGCAAGAACAGCGTCGAGCGCGGGAAAAAGATCTGGGGACACGGCATCTGCATCATAGCTAACGGTGCAGGAAAATCGGTACAATCGAAGCCACCCTTCCGTCGCATGCACAATCGCACTCTCATAGCCCTTGCCTGCGCCGCGTTCTCAGGCTTCGCGCAGTCGCCCGCGCCTCAGACGCCCGACACAGCGGTGGAAGTGGCATCTCAGGAAACCAGCGTTACCTTCCAGTCGAAAGTGAATCTGGTACTGGTGCCGGTGGTCGTTCGGGACCGCAACGGAAAGCCTGTAGGCACCCTCAAACGGGAAGATTTCCAGCTCTTCGACAAAGGAAAGCTGCAAACCATCGCGAAATTTTCCGTTGAAACATCATCTGGCAGAGCGATTCCGCTGACCACCGCCGTAGAGCGCTCCGCCGAGGAAAAGCTGGCGCAGCCGGACGCTCCGGGCATCATCCCGCCCGAGCATTTCGTGGCTTATCTCTTCGATGATGTCCACCTCGCCTTTGCCGATCTGGTGCAGAGCCGCGACGCCACTGAAAAGCATCTGGCCGAACTGAAAAACACCGACCGCGCCGCGATTTACACAACCTCGGGCCAGACCATGCTCGACTTCACCGACGACCGCGACAAACTGCACCAGACTCTCGCAGCGCTGCGCATGCATCCGATCGCCCGGAGTGCGGTGCAGGAGTGTCCCGACATCAGCTACTACATGGCGGACCTCATCCAGAACAAGCACGATGCATCGGCGCTGCGAGCGGCTGAGCAGGAAACCGTGATTTGCCTGAATCTGCAGACGCTGAAGGATGCCGAACCCATTGTCAACAGCGCCGCACAACGCACTCTTTCCGCCGGCAGCCATGAAACGCGCGTGGCCCTGGGAACCTTGAGAGATCTGGTCCGGCGTATGGCGGCGATGCCGGGGCAGAGGGTCATCGTCCTGATTTCGCCTGGCTTCCTGAGGCTCACCGACGATTTTTCCGAGGAGACGGAGATTATCGACCGCGCCATAAAGAATAACGTCACCATCAGTGCGCTCGATGCCCGCGGTCTCTATACCGACATGCCCGATATCGCGAAGCGCACAATTTCGGGTGATGCCGACCGCGTGAAGCAGCAACTCGATCGCGAATCGTCGCGCGCCGAAGCCGACATCATGGCGGAACTTGCCGCGGGCACAGGCGGTACCTTTTACGAGAACAGCAACGATCTCGCTCAGGGCCTCAGGCAGCTCTCCGCCGCGCCCGAGGTCTATTACGTGATCGGCTTCTCGCCTCAGAATCTCAAGCTCGATGGCAGTTACCACACGCTGAAGGTGTCAGTGAATCCGCCCGCCGGTCTCAGCGTGAAAGCCCGCCGCGGGTATTACGCGCCCCGCCATCTGAGCGACGCCGACGACAACGCCAAAGAGGAAATCTCGCAGGCGCTGTTTTCGCGCGAAGAAATGCACGATATTCCGGTCGAAATGCATACCCAGTTTTTTAAATCCAGTGAAACCGACGCGCGTTTGGTGGTCATGACGCGCCTGGATGTCAGGAAGCTGCATTTCCGCAAGACCGATGGACGCAACGATAATGAGGTAGTAATCGTCTCCGGCCTGTTCGACCGGAATGGCAATTTCCTGCAGGGCTCATCGAAGAAGATCCTGATGAAATTGAAAGACGACACGCTGCTCAACAAGCTGAATTCCGGAATGACTATCAGGTCGGATTTCAAAGTGGCGCCGGGTACATATGTAATCCGGCTGGTGGTGCGGGATGCGGAAGGTCAAATGATGGCGGCGCAGAATGGCGCTGTGGAGATTCCCTGATGAAAAGCGTTTTATGTGGAACTTGCCTTCTGCTCGCGGTCAGCGGTTGGGCGCAGGATTCCGTCGACACCCACACCACGATTCGCTCCGAAACCCGGCTGGTGCTGGTCGATTCTGTGGTGACCGATAAAAAGGGCACTTACATCAAAGACCTGACTCAGAAGAATTTCAAGGTCTGGGAAGACAACAAAGAGCAGGCGATCACCAGCTTTTCGTTCGAAGCCGGCGCGGCCGCGCCAGCGAATCCGCGCCCGCACTACCTGGTATTGTTCTTCGACAATTCGACGGCCTCGCCGTCGGATCAGATCTCTGCCCGCAAGGCGGCAACGAAATTCATCGAAGCGAATGCCGGGCCGAACCGGCAGATGGCCGTGGTTGAATTCGGCGGTTCACTCCGTGTGACGCAGAACTTTACTGATGACGCCGACCGCCTGAAGAAGGTGGTAAGCGGCGTGAAATTCGCCAGCACTGGGCCGAATGCAACCGGCTTCGGAACCGCCTTCACAAATTTCTCCGTCCGCAGCGTTCTCGGCGGGCTTCGCAATATGGCGAAGGGCCTGGCAAATGTACCGGGCCGCAAGACGCTGATCTTCCTGTCTTCGGGATTCCCGATGGACCAGGAGACCTTATCGGAAGTCACGGCAACCATCGACGCCTGTAACCGTGCCAACGTCGCCATTTATCCGATCGATGTGCGCGGTCTGGTATCGGGAGGCCCCGGGGCAATCGGTATGCTGATGCACGGCCTGCCTGGACTTTCCGCATTGCAGGCGGCTCTTTTGACGACACCACTGGCCTTCCAGGCAAAGGGCGGGGGCGCAGCTGGCGGAGGCGGTGCGGCGCCGCGCGCGCCGTCGGCCCCGGCTGGTGGGGGCGGCGGAGGCGGTGCGAGTCCTGGTGGCGCTGCGGGTGGCGCAGGTGTATCTGCCGGCACGCGCGGGGGCGTCAGCCCCGGAGGAAGCACCGGGAACACAGGAAACACAGGTAATCGCGGGGTTGGTGGCGCGCCCTCCGCGGGCTTCGGCGGAGGTGGAGTAAACAACCCCGTCAATCCGCCCTTCAACCCTCGTTTTCCCGGCGGAAATCCCAATAATCCCAGTCAGCTGAGGAACATTCTGCCGACCCTCGATCAATCGATCACAGGCAATCAATCGGTGCTTTATACGCTCGCCAATGGCACCGGTGGCTTCGTTATCGTGAACACGAACGATCTGCTGGGAGGTCTCGAGAAGATTGGCCGCGAGCAGAACGAATACTACATCATTGGCTACACGCCTTCGAAAGAGTTCGAGCCGGGCACATGCCACACGCTGAAGGTCAAAGTGGATCGCGGCGGCACTTTGGTTCGCTCGCGCACCGGCTACTGTGACGCTAAGACCAACGACGTTCTGTCGGGCACTCCTTCGGAGCGGGATCTCGAAGCCCGCCTGACGGCAAACGCCGCCTCTACCGTCCAGGCGACCATGCAGACGCCCTTCTTTTACACCGCGCCGAACACGGCACGGGTGGATGTCGCGCTCGATCTACCGCCTGGCTCCCTCAAATTCGTGAAGGATAAGGGTAAGCTGCGCAGCACCATGAACGTGGTCGGCATCGCTTATCTTCCCGATGGCGGAGTGGGGGCGCGCTTCAGCGATTCGGTCAAACTCGTCTTCGACGACAAAAAACAGCTGGAAGCCTTCGACGCCAAGCCGTTCCATTACGAGAAGCAATTCGAAATGGCCTCGGGCAAATACACTCTCAAGGTGGTTTTCAGCTCGAGCGCGGACAGCTTCGGGAAGCTGGAAACTCGGCTCAATCTCGAGCCATGGGACACCGGCACCTTCTTTATCAGTTCCATCGCCTTGAGTAAAGATGTGCATCCAGCCGCCGAAATGGTTGCGGGAATTGAAGCCGAGCTCTTTGAGAACCGAACGCCCCTGATCGTGAATGGGATCCAAATCACTCCCGCCGGCACCAGCCGTTTTCAGAAAGGCGAGAAAGGCTTCGTCTACGCAGAGGTCTACGAACCCGCCCTTGCGGCTGCCGATGTGAAAACCCCGCCTAAATTGGGGCTGAAGCTCGAGATACTCGATGGTAAGACCGGTGCTCTTAAGAAAGATATGGGCGCCGCCCTGATTCCACCGCCGCCGATGAATGGCAATCCCGCGATTCCCGTTGGATTGCGTCTGCCCATCGGCGAACTGGAAGCGGGATCCTACACAGCCCGTGTGACCGCGCTCGATGACGCCGGCCACCAGGTCACGCGAGGCGTGCCGTTTCAGGTCGAATAATAATAGAGGTAGATGCGCAAGCCTTCGCTGCGCTCCATAAACGCCTGGTTCGCGTCCCGGGGGTGGAAGCCCTTCGCGTTCCAGCGCGAAGTCTGGAACGCATATCTCAACGGGGGCAGCGGACTCATTCACGCGGCCACCGGCACCGGCAAAACCTATGCTGCGTGGCTCGGCCCCCTCGTTGAGTGGATGCAGGGCGACGGAGAAGCCTATCCGCCGCTGCGGGTTCTCTGGATTACTCCTCTGCGCGCGCTCGTGGCCGATACCGAACAGGCGCTGCGTGCGCCTCTGCGCGATCTGAATATCCCGTGGCGCATGGAATCGCGCACCGGCGACACGCGGCCCTCGATTCGCGCGAAGCAGGAAAAGCGCCTGCCGACGGCTTTGGTCACGACTCCCGAAAGTCTCGCTCTTTTGCTGACGCGGGAAGACGCGTGCGAGCAATTCAGCCATCTCCATCTGGTCATTGTCGATGAGTGGCATGAGCTCATGGGTACGAAGCGCGGTGTGCTGACTGAGCTCGAACTGGCGCGGCTCCGGCGATGGAATCCTGCGCTTCGAATCTGGGGCTTATCGGCGACGCTCGGCAACCTCGAAACCGCCGCCGCTACTCTCCTCGGAGATCAGGCTGCGAAGGCGCACATCGTACGCGGCGTAGTTCCGAAGACGGTCCGGATCGATTCGCTGACGCCTGCGCACATGGATCATTTCCCGTGGGCCGGGCATCTGGGCGTCAACATGCTGCCGCAGGTGCTCGCAGCCATTGAAGAAGGCGCGACCACGCTTGTTTTTACCAATACACGGTCGCAGTGCGAAATCTGGTACCAGGCGATTCTCGACGCGAAGCCCGAATGGGCCGGACTCATCGCGATCCACCACGGCTCGCTCGAGCGCAAGCTGCGCGACTGGGTGGAAAACGGTCTGCGCGCCGGTTCCCTGCGCTGCGTGGTCTGCACGTCGAGCCTCGATCTGGGTGTCGACTTCTCGCCCGTCGATCGCGTGATTCAGATCGGCAGTCCGAAGGGTGTCGCGCGCCTGCTGCAGCGCGCCGGCCGCAGCGGACATCGTCCCGGCGTCACGAGCCGCATTACGTGCGCACCCACGCACGCCTTCGAGTTGGTGGAAGTGGCCGCAGCGCGCGATGCGTATAAAGCCGGCTCCATCGAGAGCCGCTTCCCGGTGGACCGGCCGCTCGATCTTCTCGCCCAGCATGCCGTGACGGTTGCGCTCGGTGGCGGCTTCCGGTCTGAAGAGCTGTTGGCGGAGGTCCGCACCTCGCATGCTTACCGCGATCTGAGCGATGCGGAGTGGCATTGGGTTATCGACTTCGTAACACGCGGTGGGGAGGCGCTGCGAGCCTATCCCGAATACCAGCGCGTGGATGAGGTCGATGGCGTTTACAAAGTCACGAACCGGCAGATCGCGCGACGGCACAGGCTCTCGATCGGCACCATCGTAGCCGATTCCGCGGTGGAGATTCGTTACCTCACCGGCGCGCGCCTGGGCAGCGTTGAAGAGACGTTCATCGCGCGGCTGCGGCCTGGTGATTTCTTCTTCTTCGCCGGACGTTCCCTCGAATTCGTGCGCATGCACAACATGGTGGCGCAGGTTCGCAAGGGGCATGGCGAGCCGGGTGCCGTGCCGCGCTGGGAAGGCAGCCGGATGCCGCTTTCGAGTGAACTCGCTGAAGCCGTGCGGGTGCGCCTCGAACAGGCGCGCCTCGGAGTCTTCGAAGGCAAAGAAATGCTGTCCGTGCGGCCCGTGCTCGAAACGCAGGCGTCCATTTCCGCCATTCCCCGGCGCGACGAGTTGCTCATTGAACGCGTGGAAACTCGTGAAGGTTATCATCTGTTCTTCTATCCCTTTGAAGGCCGCTCTGTGCATGAAGGCCTGGCCACGCTCTTCGCATGGCGGATTTCGCGTCTTCGCCCCATCACGTTTTCCATGGCCATGAACGACTACGGCTTTGAGCTTCTGGCGCCCGACCCCGCGCCGCTCGAAGAGGCCCTTGCGGCCGGGCTGCTAAGCCCGCAAAATCTGGCCCATGACATTCCCGAAAGCCTGAACGCGGCGGAGATGGCGCGGCGGCAGTTTCGTGAAATCGCGCGCATTGCCGGCCTTACCTTCAACGGGTACCCTGGCCAGAACAAGTCCGTGCGGCAGCTGCAGGCGTCGGCCGGTTTGATCTTCGACGTCTTTATGCGCTATGACCGGGGCAATCTGCTGGTGGAGCAGGCACACCGCGAAGTGCTCGAGAAACAGCTCGAACGCAGCCGGCTGGGTCAGACGCTCGAAAGGCTCTCGCGTGGGAGCATCCAATTGATGGATATTGCACGCCCGTCGCCGCTGTCGTTTCCGATTCTCGTGGACCGTACGCGCCATCGCGTCACCTCTGAGAAACTGGCGGACCGCATCCGGCGCATGTCGGCCGCGGCGGAGTCCCGTTGAAGCTGAAG
>JBDUBZ010000213.1:0-7098 GCA_040003745.1 Terriglobia bacterium | reverse complement strand
CAAAACGCTAAACCCTGAAAATTGTGCCGATTAGTGGCAGAAGTTTTCAAGGGATGACGTCATTGAGCCATCCCACCCCACCATACGGTCCGCAGTTCCGCGCGTCTTCCTGCTGGCTGGCGCAGCGGTTTTGGTGCGCATCCGCGCCGTGCCCTGGGGAGCCGGAGTAAGATTTAAGCGCAGATGCGATCAGCCCTGATTCAAGAGCTTCTGGCCTATACTGCCGAGGATTCCGACGAAGCGAGTATGGTGCGGACAACAGTGACTTTTCTCAACGCCAACTCACGGTGTTTCGAGCGCACATTAGCGACGGGACATGTAACGGGCTCCGCGTGGATTGTGAATCGCGATCGCACGCACGCCTTGATGACGCATCATGCCAAGCTCGGAAAATGGCTACAGCTGGGCGGGCACTGCGACGGCGATTCCGACGTTCCGCGGGTAGCACTGCGAGAAGCGACCGAGGAATCCGGACTGGGCTCGCTCGTGCTGGTATCGCCGTCGGTCTTCGACGTCGATGTTCACCTCATTCCCCGGCGCGGGGCTGAGCCGGAACACCCGCATTACGATATTCGGTACTTATTTGAAGCCGATATGGGTGAGGACTTGACGGTTTCGGCGGAATCGCGGTCGTTGGCATGGATGCCGTTCCATGAAATTGAAGCGCTGCTGAACCCCTCATTGACCCGGATGGTGCGAAAGACCGCAAAGGCCCAGTTATTCCCGAGATAAAAGTTCGCGAGCGAGCAGCAGAATATGGCGGCAAGGTTGGCGAGAAGCAGGGGGACGCGAGCTTCATGAACCAGGATGTGAGTCAGAGCGAGATTTCCGGCCAGGGATACCGCGCCGTTCGAGAGTTGAAAGCGCAGAAACCGGCGCAGGTGCGCAGTGCGGCCGGAGCGGTCGGCCCAGGTGTAGTTCACGTGCCAGCAGAAGTTGTGCAGCAGGGCCAGTTCAACGGCGGCGGCTGAGGCATACAGGTAGTGTCCGGGGACCCAGCCATCGATAAGTGCGAGGGCGCCGAGTTGCACGGCCATGCCCATCGCACCCACCAGATTGAATTTCACAAAGCGCAGGAACGGGCTCACGGCAACGGTTCCTCGCGATAGAGCTGGGCCGTGTGGCGCACGGTGACGCGGATAGCAGTGGCAAACATGGCCGCCGCCGCGATGCACCCGCCCAGATCGAACAACAGCACCCTGTGGCCGAACAGCGTGGACCAGGGACTGTGCAGGAGAGCCAGGCTGCCCGCGATCAGGAGAAGGCGAATCTCGGTGGGTCCGAACAGGCCCTGGGAGAGCTCGAAGCTCGAGAGGGTGTAGGTGGCGAGGTAACTTTCGCCCGCGAGCAGCAGAAAGGCAATCAGCATGGCGATGGCCGTCTGCCAGTGCAGAAACCCCGAACAGCCGAGCCCGAGCATCAGCGCGACGGACCCGAAGATGTCCACTATGTGATCAACGTAGAAGCCATAGCGTGGCCGGGTCTGGCGGCGCTCGCGGGCGAGCGTGCCGTCCATGCTGTCACCGAACCAGTTGATCGCGAGGCAGAGGATCGCGACGACCAGGGCGCCGCGGTAATAGCGGGAGAGCGCGTAGGCCGCGCCCGCTCCGATCTGCGCACTGAGGCCCAGGACGGTGAGCTGATCGGAGGTGAGCCAGCGGGGCGCGCGTTGCGCCATCCACTGTAAGACGCGCTTTTCCATGGATGCGGTGAGGGCGTGATTGATGCGGCGTGCCGGTTGAAAATTCATTGTTTTGTCCTTTCTAATGCATCGCGGCCTGCGCGCAGCGTGAATTCGAGCGATTCGCGGGGAATGCTTTCCACGTAGCGTCCGATGGCCCATTCGAGACCGCGGGGAATGGAGCGGGTGAGCGAGATGGCCTCGATTTGCAGGCAGAGCCCGCCATCGCGCTCTTCCCAGCTCCAGAAGGTGTTCAGCCGCCACAGGAAGCCGTGCTCTTCGCCGGGCGCCGAGTCGACCTCCGCGATCCGGTTGCTTTGCGAGGTGCTGTAACGGTGGTGCGGATCCAGTTGACCGAAAGTGACGTCGTAGGTGGTATCGAGCATGACGGTGATCACGTGCTTTTGGCGGACGCGCAGCCATGCCTGCAGGTGATCCCCTTCATGGACGAGCAGTCTGGCGGCTACGACCTGAGGCGAGAAGTATTGGGGGTAAGCGTTGAAGTTTCGCAGCAGCCGTTCGAAGTCGGCAGCCTGGACGCCGGGAGCGAAGGCGGTGCCGCGCCAGTGGTGAAGGAGGGCTCCAGCGTACTCGGGTCTTGTAGCGGGGGTGAGGCGCTCGATGTTTAAGTCTCCTGGGCACCCGGGGGTTCCGGCGGGGGCGAGAAATGCGGTTAGCGACCGGTGCTGTTCATCGAGCCTCAAAGCGACTGCGTTGCTATAGGAATTGAAGGCGGCATTGGCCGCAGGCGGGGCATCGGCGCGGAGAATACCGGTCAGATTCAGGAGCAGCAGCGCGCCCCCGGTGATTGAGTGTTTCTTCATATTCCGAGGGTGCCTGTTGCGGGCGCGACGGGCAATGCAACGGGTCCTCACGCGAGGTAAAATTCTTCCTCACGGTGTAAGTCATTGAGCCTATGTGGAATTCGGAAAGTCCTCACGGAGGCGAAATGCCCGATAAAATGGAAACCGAACATGGTGGAGGCACGGCCAGCCCGGCGTTATCGCTTCGGAAGCTTCGAAGCGGACTCGACTTTAGGAGAACTGCGCCGAAACGGCCTTCGGGTCAAGCTGCATTCGCAGCCCTTTCAGTTGCTGTGCCTGCTGCTGGAGCGACCGGGCGAGATTCTGACGCGGGAAGAGATCTGCCGGGAACTCTGGCCGGATGGAACGTTCGTCGATTACGAGCATGGGGTGAATTCCGCGCTGAATCGGTTGCGGGAAGCTCTGGGGGATAAGGCGGCGAATCCGAGGTTTATCGAAACGCTGGCGCGCCGCGGATATCGCTTCGTGGCGCCGGTGGAGCAGATCGCGCCGAGTCCCGTGGTGGAGGGGCCAGCCGCGGTTGCTGAAACGGGAGGGGGAATTCTCGACCGCGTCTTAGCGGTGCCGGAGGATTTACCGAAGAGTTCTCATTCGGTCGTGCAGACGCTGTTTATCCTGCTGCAGACGATGTATCTCAGCTTCTATGTGGGAGCCCTGGCGAATCTGCAGGAGATTGACGGGCTGGTGGCGGGGCTGCCCGTGGTCTTCGCGGGAATTATTGTAACGGCCGCACTGCTGATTCCGGTGCGTACATTTCTGATTTGCGGGGTGCTTTTCCGTGCTCCAGGAATGCGGGGAAAGTTCCTGAGGTTGTGGTGGGTGCTGCTGCCGCTCGATGGGCTGTGGTCCCTTGCCCCGTTTCTGCTGGCGCATCACATGAACTATGGATTGGCGCTGGCGTGCACCACGCTGCTGGTCTATTCTCCGTTTGCGCAGCGTTCTCTGATTCTGATGGGGGCGGGCGGCGACGGGCGGTAAGGCGACGCGGTCAGTACGCTATAGAAGCGGGCTGAGGCTACCTTTCGCAATGCACCCGGCCGCTATGCCACCCGGCCGCCATGTCAGCTCCCGCCATGCTCTTCCCGTTCCTTTTTTTCATACTCGATGGCGGCGACCTTCTCGTCGGCGACCTGGCGGCTGGCTCTGTATTTGGTACGGGCTTTGTCCAGATGCGTCTGGCGAATCCCGTCGGAACTGACGGAGAAGCCGGAGATGAGTTGTTCAAGGTCGGGGCTCTGGCAGGCTGGGCAGGCCGGCTCGGGCCAGGCGGGAAGCACCAGTAATTCAAATTCGCCCGCACACTGGCGGCAGCGGTACTCGTAGATCGGCATCTCAATTAGATCTTATATTCACCGGAGGAATAGCCGGGGACCGGCCGGTGCAACGGCCTCATCGGAGCATCTCACCGGATACTATATGTGAGATGAATGCCCAGCGGCATCTATGCTCGCAAATGGTGACGCTGACCTGGTACGACGGCGCGCAAAGTTTAAGCCAGATCGTGAATATGGAAGAGATCTGGGTGGAAGGGGCGGTGCTCGAATGCGAGGAGAGCGTGACTGCGGGCGTTCAGGCCAGCATTGAGTGGGGCGGGTTTCGCCTTGCCGGGCTGGTTGCGGAAGCCGCGGCCCACGAATTTGGCTGGCGGGTGGAACTGGAGTTTTCACCGCAGACCCCCTGGTCGCCGGAGGCCGCCCCGCCGGCGCACATGTACAAAAGTTCGCGGGCTTCTTAACAGCCGGCAAAACGGAGCGTGCGCCCTTTGCCGACGGGTCAGCGAATCTCGAGGATGTCTTTTTCTTTGCCGCGCGCCGCCTGATCGAGTTTGCCCATGTAAGAGTCGGTCAGCTTTTGCGTCTCTTCCTGACCGCGGCGTTCTTCGTCTTCGGCGATTTTCTTGTCTTTAGCGAGCTTCTTGATCTGATCGTTGGCGTCGCGCCGGATGTTGCGGATGGCGACGCGATGGTCTTCGGCGATGCCGTGCAGCTTCTTCGCCAGATCCTTACGGCGCTCTTCGGTGAGCGGCGGGATGGGGATGCGGATCATCTTGCCGTCATTCGAAGGATTGACGCCCAGATCGGCGGTGCGAATGGCCTTTTCGATAGGCGCAATCTGCGACGTATCCCAGGGCTGGATCGTGATCATGCCTGGCTCGGGAACATGCAGATTAGCCACCTGGTTGACGGGCGTGGGAGTCCCATAATAATCCACGCGGACGTTATCCAGAAGATTGATATTGGCGCGGCCCGTACGAACCGACGTCATGGCGTGCTGCAGGTCGCTCAGGGCTTTTTCCATGCGCTGCCGGGCGCTGTCTTCGATTTCCTTAACGGTAGTCATGTCAGTTGATGATGGTGCCGACCGCTTCGCCGGATGCCATTCGCATTATATTGCCGGGGGTGTTGAGATTGAAAACCAGGATGGGCAGTTTGTTGTCGCGGCACATAGCGATCGAGGTGGCGTCCATCACGGCCAGCGATTTGGTGAGCACTTCGGTGTAACTGATGGTCGTATACATAACGGCGTTCGGGAACTTCATGGGGTCTTTGTCGTACACACCATCGACCTTGGTAGCTTTGGCGATGACCTGGGCCTTGATTTCGAGGGCGCGCAGGGTAGCGGCGGTATCGGTCGAAAAGAACGGGTTCGACGTTCCGGCGGCGAAGATCACGATGCGGTTTTTTTCCAGATGGCGAATGGCGCGGCGGCGAATGTAGGGCTCGGCCACCTGGTGCATCTGGATGGCGCTCATGACCCGGGTATGCTGACCAATCTGCTCGAGCGCATCCTGCAGGGCGAGCGAATTAATGACGGTCGCGAGCATGCCCATGTGGTCTCCCGTCACGCGATCCATATTGCGCGCGGCGAGCGCGATGCCGCGGAAGATGTTGCCGCCTCCGACCACCACTCCGACCTGAATGCCCTGCTGGGCGAGAGCTGCGATTTCAGTGGCGAGGCCCTTGACGCGGTCCGGGTCGAGCCCAAAGGACAGAGGACCCGCCATCGCCTCGCCGCTCAGCTTCAGAAGAATGCGTTCGTATCGCGCCATGTGGGTGCCGGCTGACGCGACGGATCAGGCCTGCGTTTCCGGCGCGGCTTCGTTGGGGGCGGCATCGCCGACCTTGAAGCGGGCGAAGCGCGACACCGTGATGTTCTCGCCCAGCTTGGCGATTTTGGTCTTGATCAGCTGGTCGATGGTGACCGTGTTCTCTTTTACGAAGGGCTGCTCATAGAGGCAGATCTCCTCGTAAAACTTGCCCATGCGGCCCTCGACGATCTTATCGACCATCTTTTCGGGTTTGCCTTCATGCAGAGCCCGCGCCCGCTGGATCTCTTTTTCCTTCTCGATCGCCGCGGGGGTCACATCTTCCTTGCGCACGAACTGAGGGTCGGCCGCCGCGATATGCATGGCAATGTCGCGAACCAGCTCCTGGAAATCGTCCGTGTGGGCAACAAAATCGGATTCGCAATTGATCTCGACGAGGACGCCTAACTGCGCGCCCGCGTGGATATACGTACCCACTGTGCCCTGTTTGGTGGTGCGTGTTGCTTTCTTGCCGGCGGAAGCGATGCCCCGCTTGCGCAGAACGACTTCGGCTTCGGCGAGGTCGCCTTTGGCTTCAGTAAGGGCGCTCTTGCACTCCATCATGCCCGCTCCGGTGCGCTCACGGAGCTGCTTCACTAATGACGCGCTGATATCGGCCATGTTTTAGACTTGTGTCGCCTCGGCGGCGGCTGGCGCTTCCTGGGTTTCCGACGCCGGGCCCTTGCGGCTGGCACTGGAGGTCTCATCGAGCATCAGGCTTTCCTGCATGATCTTTTCGGCGTACTGGGGGTCGACATACTGCGAGTATTCGGCCAGATCTTCGACCTGAGTCTGCGAATCGTCCGCCGGAACCTTATCCGAAGCGGAGAAGTCGTGTTCGGTGGCGAGGGCGCGGCCTTCGATGACGGAATCGGCAATCTTGGTGGTGAAGAGGCGGATGGCGCGCAGGGCGTCGTCATTGCCCGGGATCACCCAGTCCACTTCGTCGGGATCGCAGTTGGTGTCGACGATGGCGACCACCGGAATGCCCAGACGGCGGGCTTCCTTCACGGCGATGGCTTCTTTGTTCGAATCGATGACGAAGATCACGTCGGGAAGACCGGGCATGTCTTTGATGCCGGCGAGGTTGCCTTCGAGATGCTTGCGCTCCCGCTCCATGCGAACGATTTCTTTCTTGGGACGTCCGCCGTAATCGCCTTCGGCCTGCATCTGCTGCAGTTCCTTGAGGCGCTTGATCGACTTCTGGACGGTAACCATGTTGGTGAGCAAGCCGCCCAGCCAGCGCTGATTGACGTAGAACATCTGGCAGCGATTGGCTTCTTCGGCGACAGCTTCCTGCGCCTGACGTTTGGTTCCGACGAAAAGCACCGTTTTCCCCTGCGCGGCCATTTCGACCACATAGCGGGCTGCATCCTTAAAAAGTTTAAGGGTCTTCTGCAGGTCGATTATGTAAATACCGTTACGTTCGCCAAAGATATATTCCTTCATCTTTGGATTCCAGCGCTTGGTCTGGTGCCCGAAGTGAACGCCAGCTTCGAGCAATTCTT
>JBDUBZ010000212.1:0-7104 GCA_040003745.1 Terriglobia bacterium | reverse complement strand
CGCGCGAGACCGGCGACGCTGTACCCCTGCTGCTTTACAACATTCCGCAATTCACTTCGCCCATCGCAATCGACACCGCGCGGCGGCTGTTCGCGGCGGGCCTCTTCGCCGGCATCAAGGATTCGAGCGGCGACTGGGATTACTTTGCGCAGTTGATCGCGCTGAAGAGCGAAAAGCCTTTCGCCCTGCTTGCAGGCAACGATCGCATTGCACTGCGCGCGCTCGAGGCCGGCGCCGATGGAGTTGTATCGGGCTGCGCCTGCGCCGTTCCCGAACTTGTCGCCGGATTATATAAGGCGTTCACGTCGGGCGACCAGGCCCTGGCCACCCAGCTCGACAGCCAGTTGCGGGAATTTTGCGACTGGATCGAGCGCTTCCCCACCCCTATGGGTATCAAGCGGGCGGTCGAACTACGCGGTCACAAGGCAGGCGACCCCTCCGTGCCACTCGCCGCGGAGAGCGCCGCGGAGCTGCAGCAGTTCTCCGAATGGTTTAAGACCCAGCTCCCGCGGCAGTAGCGGCCGTTCCCGCCAGCCTTGCCACAGCCTCGCGAAGCTCCGGCGCGGACAAGGGCCGGGAAATGGGTTCACCCACGTTCACGGTCACACGCGGCCGCCACCAGTGTTCCCAGCTGCCGAACAGCCGGCCGCCCTTGCGGCTGAGCGGATGACCGTACATTCCGGTCACGTGAATTGGGATGACAGGCGCGCCCGTGCCATCCACAATGCGTTCGAAGCCGCGCTCAAAAGAATTCAGTTCGCCGGTGCGCGTAATCTGGCCTTCGGGAAAAATCGCCACCAGCCTGCCTGCCATCAGTTGCTCGCGCGCACTACGCAGCGCTCTCACGGTGTTCCGCGGAGAGCCCGGTTCCACCGGAATCGCCTTGAGAATCCTGAAGAACAAATTGCCGACAGGCAGATCGTAGATAGGCTGCCACATCAGGAACCGGACGATACGCGGGGTGGTCATGCCCAGGAAAACCGCGTCCGCATAAGATTCGTGATTGGCCACCAGCAGCGCTCCGCCCGTCCGCGGAATACGGTCCGCATTGTGTACCCTGACGCGAAAGAGCATAACCGCAAGCACCCAGAGGATGAACCGGACCGTCAGCGCCGGCATGAGCGCCACAGCCACAATCGAACCGACCATCATCACGGCGCCGAGGGCGGCCATGATGGCGGTCGCGCTCCAGCCCAGCCCGTCGTGCAAGCCCGATAACAGGCCCGAAGCGGCGATCACGCCCAGCATGTTGGCGAAGTTGTTAGTCGCGAGGATGCGGCCTTTCTCGGCGGCCCCGGCCTTCTCCTGCAGGAAGGCGTTCAGGGGCACGGCGAACAGACCGCCAAAAAATCCCACGCCTGCGAGCCACGTGAGTACCCAGGGGTAGCTCTGCGTGAGACCGAGCAGGATCGAGCATAACGCCATGAGAGCGGCGCCTACCGGAACCAGCCCGAGCTCGATGTGCTCGCCTGAAATGGCGCCGGCCGCGACGCTGCCCGCTCCGATGCCGGCCGCCAACGCTGTAACCAGGAAGCCGAGCTGCCCATCCGGCACATGCCACACTTCCTTCCCGGCAAGCAGCAGCGCCATCTGGAAAAGCGCGCCCGCAAACCAGAACCAGGAGATGCCGAAGACAGACCATGCCAGCGGCCTGTGCGCCAGCAAAACCCGCGTCCCCGTCACAATCTCGCGGAATGGATTCCAGTGAAAGCGTTCGCTCGCTCCCGCTGGTTTCACCTTCTGTATATGCAGACTCAGCAGCGAACCGATCACGGCGATGGCGAGCAGCACGCCTCCCATTCTGTAAGGCTCGCCGCGCCAGAGTTCATAGAGCATGGTGCCGAAGCTTGTCCCGATCACGATGGCGACAAATGTGCTCAGCTCCACCAGGCCGTTGGCCCGCGAGAGATTGCCCTCGTCCATCATCTCGGGTAAAATTCCATATTTCGCGGGGCTGAAGAAGTTGGCCTGGGTAGCCAGCAGGAACAGCACGGCCAGCAGGAAATCCATGCGCCCCGTCACCAGCGCCGCAATGCCCAGCAGCATCGCGACGATTTCAAGCGATTTGGTGATCTGCAGAACGCGCGTCTTCGAATATCGGTCGGCAAGCTGACCTGCGTAGCCCGCGAAAAGCAGGAAAGGGATTACGAATACGGCGCCCGCCAGCGCCAGATATTTCCCGCTGCCCGCGCCGCCCACCGCCACGCGAACGGCCATGATCGAGACGATCATTTTGTAGACGTTGTCATTGAACGCGCCCAGAAACTGCGTCCAGAGAAACGCTTCAAACCGGCTGTCGGCCAGCAGGGGTCCGTATCCGCTTTTGGTCTTCATGAGGCCGTAAAATGTCCAGTCTCAGTATGTCAGGCCGGGCGGTTTTCAGGACTATACTGATAGAACCTGAACTGGAGGCTATTCTTTGATCCGACTGCTGGGTTTTTCACTGACATTCGTCACGCTTCTCGCGGGACAAACCGCAGCGCAGTCAACACCCGGCGCGACAAAAGTCGCACCCATCCGCTTCACCGATACAACACTCGACAACGGGCTCCGCGTCATCATTTCCGAAGATCATTACGCCCCGGTCTACGCGATTGCGATCAGTTACAAGGTGGGTTCGCGGGACGAGAAGCAAGGCCGCACCGGCTTCGCTCATCTGTTCGAGCACATGATGTTCAAGGGTTCGGAAAACGTCGGCCCCGGCGAGCACTTCTATACCGTATTCACACGGGGCGGAAGTATGAACGGAACCACCAATAACGACCGCACGCTGTATTACGAAATCATGCCGAAAAACCAGCTCGATGTGGGGCTGTTTCTCGAAGCCGACCGGATGCGGTCGCTGCGGGTCAGTCAGGAGAATCTGGATAACCAGAGACAGGCCGTCAAGGAAGAGCGCCGTCTTGGCGTAGATAACCAGGCATACGGCGCGACGTCCGAAAAGATGGACGAGCTCCTTTACGACAACTTCGCCTACCATCATTCCGTGATCGGTTCGATGGCGGATCTCGACGCCGCTTCCGTGGCCGATGTTCAGCAGTTCTTCAAGACTTATTACGCACCGAATAACGCCGTGCTTTCCCTCGTGGGCGATCTCGATACCAAAGAAACGCTGGCGAAAGTGAAGAAGTATTTCGGTTCTATCCCGCGTCAGGAGTCTCCTAAACCGATGGATTTGACAGAGGCCCCGAGCACTGCCGAACGGCGCGCCACCATAGACGACAAACTGGCCCGTGTGGCAAGGCTCGACATCGCTTACCGGATTCCCGAATCGGGCAACGCCGAGAACCGCGCTCTGTCGGTAGGCGCCATCATCCTGGGCGGCGGAGAAAGTTCACGTCTCTATCAGAAGCTGGTCAAGGACAAGGAACTGGCGAGCTCGATATCCACTTACACGGACCAGCGTTCGGGCCCATCGAGTTTCCATATTGTCGCGATGGTGCGCCCGGGCAGGAATCCCGCGGAAGTGGAGGGAATGATCTCGGAAGAAATCGCGAAGTTTATCTCCGAGCCGGTCAGCGACAAAGAACTCGCCAGGGCCCGCACGGGGATCAGGCGCAGCATTCTGTTTCCCCGGGAAAGCGTGCTGTCGATTGCCGTAGAACTGGCTGACGACACCGCGATTTATGGCGATCCGAATCGCATCAATACGGAACCTGAAAAGCGCCTGGCCGTCAGCGCGGAAGAGATTCAGAATGCGGCCAAAAAGTACCTGCGGAACGCTAATCGGGTGGTGCTGGTGACCAACCCCGCCGCAGCGCCCGCGCGGCCCGCCCCTCCCGCGAAACAGAATTGACACAGCCCGAAACAGGAGACAACACGCTATGAACAAGCACTGGATCGAGGCCTTCGGCATCCTGGTTCTGACATCCATAACGATGGTGCCCGCGACTGCACAGGGACCGGGCCCGGCGCCGCCTCCCGCGCTTTCGGGAGTCGTGCGCCTCAACCGGCTGCCGGCTTCGGGTGAAGTCCTGAAGGTGAAACTGCCGCGGCCTGTAGAGCGCCGCCTGACCAACGGCCTCAGGCTGCTGGTCGTTGAAAACCATCGCATTCCCAGCATCACACTGACCATCAACATCCCCTCAGGCGACTTGAGGAACCCGTCCGATCTTCCCGGACTTGCCGACGCCACGGCCGCACTCATCCGCCTCGGCACAAAGACGAGGAACTCGAAAGACATTGCCGAGAAACTGGCGGAAATCGGGGCTTCGCTTTCCTTCGGATCTTCAACCGACTCGGGCTCGATCTTTCTCAGCGCCATGACTGAGAATTTCGATGCGGCTCTGGGGCTGCTGACCGACGTTCTGCTCAACCCATCGTTCCCCCAGGATGAGTTCGACAAATGGAAGACCCGGCAGAAGGCTCAGCTGGAGCAAATGATCACGCAACCCGGCTTTCTCGCGAGCGCAGAGATGTATAAAGTCCTCTATCCCGACGATGCCCGCCAGGTGATCCGCACGAACTCGGCGGCGCTCGACAAGATGACTCGGGACGACGTGGTCAATCACTACAAGAAGTTCTACGTTCCTTCCGGGCAGTGGGCAGGCATTGCGGGGGATATCTCAGCCACAGTGGCCGTGGCGAAGCTTGAAAAAGCGCTGGCAGCCTGGAAGGGCGGGCCGGTGGCTAAGATCGTAATGCCCCTGCCCGAGCCCATCGCGGAGAAGAAAGTCTTTTTTATCGCGCGTCCTAACTCCGTTCAGACATATTTGGTGGTAGCGAACCACGCCATTGCCCGGAACAGTCCGAATTACATTCAATGCCAGGTGATGAACCGGGTGCTCGGCGCGGGCCCATCCTCGCGGCTGTTCCGTAATATTCGTGAGGAGAAGGGATATACCTATGGCATTGGCTCCGGGTTCAGCGCCTCGCATGTCATCAACTTCTTTAACGCCTCCACCTCCGTTCGTACGGATGTGACCGAGCCCGCGCTGGCGGAAATACTGAAGGAATTTCGCGACATTCGCGACCGCGCCGTGCCCGCTGGCGAACTGGACGACGCCAAGAGCGCCATTGTCGCGGGCTTCGTGCTGGATCTCGAGCGCTCCTCGTCAGTGCTCGCCCGCTGGATGACGCAGCGCGATTACGAACTACCCGAAGACTACTGGGATACCTATTCGCAAAAGGTAATGGCGGTTACGGCGGATGACGTGCAGAAGATGGCGAAGAAATACGTGCCGGTCGACAACGCCCAGATTATTGCGGTGGGCGATGCGAAGATCGCGGACGTGTTGAAGAAATTCGGCCCCCTGGAACAGGTCGCGCCGGCCACGAATTAGCGGCGCACACCGCCGAGATTGTCGACGATTCGCGCATAAAAGCCTTTGTAATCGAAAGGCGTTTCAAACAGCGCCACGGACGGGGTGGGACTCTGCCCGATCTGCTCAAGATGATTTAACGGATGGTTCCGAGGAACTGTCCATGGCGGGCGGACGCCACGGAAATCCAGCGTGGGCCCGATCAATGACCCCGGCATAACTTGCATAGGCAACGCCCGGGGCATCGTCGATAGCCGCATTGAATTCCGTCATGGCCACCGACGTGTACTGACGCACCGCCGCGGAAAGGTGATCGCGGACACTACGGTTCTCCATTTCATCGCGGGAATCCCGCATCTTTCAAACCATTCAGCACGAACTGGACGGCAATCGCCATCAGCAGCAGGCCCATCATACGGGTAAGGATCCGGATTCCCGTTTCGTGCAGGTAAGAGCTCACGCGGTCGGCCGCGGCCAGCACCAGAAACGAGACGGCAGCCACCAGCGCGATCCCACAGACGATTATGGCAACGTGCGGCCAGTCGTTATTCTGACTCATCAGCACCATCACCGAGGAGATGGACCCCGGACCCGCCAGCATGGGAATCCCCACCGGGATGATGCCGATATCCTCCCGGCCAGAAGCGTCTTCGTTCTCTTCAGGCGTTTCCTTGGTGGGCGAGCGCCGGGCCCTGAGCATGTCGAGCCCGATCAGTCCGAGGATCACGCCTCCGGCGATCTTGAAAGCTGCCAGCGTGATTCCGAACACCTCGAAGATATAGGTGCCGCCCATCGAGAAGACCAGCAGCACAAAGAAGCAGGTCCAGGCCGCGCGCGCCGCCACCCGCCGCCTCTGTGCGCGGCCGAAACGGTCCGTCATCGCGAGGAATGTGGGGACGGCGGCCACTGGATCCACCAGTACGAAGATCGACGTAAACGCGACCAGCGAAAACTGCAAAAGAGGCGTCACGTTCTTTCAAGGATACTGAACCGGGCGGTCCACCGGCGCTGCGAGACGGTGATGGAATCGCCCGTCCCCGTCTCAGGTTCCGAGCGGGCGCGCGGCTGGATCGGAAGATGCCGCGGATGAATCGTAGATCCCGCGTGGCTCATCCCAGAAGGTAGTCATACAATAAACAATGGAGCCTCATGCTGACCTCAAAAGATAAGTCCGACACACGTCGTCTCCCCATGATGCCCATTCGCGACGTCGTCATCTTTCCGTATATGATGACGCCCTTCGTGGTGGGCCGCGAGTCGAGCGTGCGCGCCCTCGAAGACGCGATGGCGGGCGATAAGAAGATTTTTCTCGCCACGCAGCATGACGCGTCGACGGACGAGCCGCGCCCCAACGAAATTTTCAGCGTCGGGTGCGTTGTGAACATCGTGCAGAGCCTGAAACTGCCCGACGGCAATATCAAGGTGCTGGTGGAAGGCGTGGAACGGGCCAAAGTGGTTTCCGTGGCCGATGACGAAGGCTTTTTCCGTGCCGTGGTGCGCATCTTCAACTTCCGCGTGGAGCCCGGTCCTCAGCTCGAAGCGCTGACCGGCCGCGTAACATCCC
Organism: Terriglobia bacterium; assembly: GCA_040003745.1. Taxonomy (GTDB): domain Bacteria; phylum Acidobacteriota; class Terriglobia; order Bryobacterales; family Bryobacteraceae; genus BOG-234. The sequence goes on along the minus strand of JBDUBZ010000212.1, from coordinate 279 downwards.
TGTTCGAACAGTACGTGAAGCTCAGCCAGAATCTGAACTACGAAACCATGGTCGCGGCCATTCGTGTGGACGATCCCGGCAAGCTGGCCGACACGGTGGGCGCCAACCTTCAGCTCACCATCGAAGAAAAGCAGGAATTGCTCGAAATTTTCGATCCCATCGACCGTCTCACGCGCGTGGCCGAGATGCTCGATATCGAGATCGAAAAGCTCAATGTGGACCGCACCATCCAGGGCCGCGTCAAGCGCCAGATGGAGAAGGCGCAAAAAGAGTATTACC
>JBDUBZ010000009.1:0-23594 GCA_040003745.1 Terriglobia bacterium | reverse complement strand
GAGCAGCCGGCTTCCTGGCCGGTGCAATATCTCCGGGCCGCACCTCGCAAAACGGAAGCGCGGCGTATCAAAACTTAATCTTGCGACTCACTCGATGAATCCCGTTAAAGGTGTGCGCCCGAAGTCAGCATCAACGCTCTTAGCGAAGTCGGTCTCCAGGCGGTGCGGAGTAATCAATCCGCGATCGCTAACAACTCCGTGCAGTCGTTATCTTTCATTGCGGCAAAGACCTCGGACCCGAAAATCCGATTCCAAGTTCAGCGCGACTTGCTGCGGTTGTCTCAGGCCGCGAAAGACAACAACATTCATGGAACCGCGTCTCTGGCGGGGGTCGAAGCGGGTAATTTCAAATAAGGCCGTGGGCCTGCCGTGGGCGTAATAAACTACGTTCATGCGGTTGATGCTGATTTTCGCTCCCTGGGCGCTCGCTTTGGCTCAGACCGGCAATGTCCCGGTCATTGAGAACGACTTTGTGCGGGTGCTCTCGGTCACCGACCAGCCATCCACGCAGCCCGGACCCATGCACGAACACAAAGGCAACAGGGTGATGGTCTACCTCGATTCCGGCGACCTCACGGTGCGCTGGTCGAACGGCAAGGTGGAAAACCAGCACTGGAAGCCCGGCGATGTGGCGTGGAGCCCGGCGGGTGGAATTCATACCAGCCAGAACGTGTCGGCGCGCCCGCTCCGTATCGTTGAAATTGAGCTGAAGACTGCCGGCCATCCCAACGCCGCGACGCCGCCGGATCGCACCCGGGCCATTATCGACAACCCGCAGGTGCGCGTCTACCAATCGGAAAAAGCGCCCGTTCAAAGACAATACGTGGCCGTCGATATACGCACCGCCGAAGTGCAATGGGACAAACTGCCCAAAGGCGCCGGCCCCTTTGTTATTGCGGAAGTGAAGTAAGAATTGCGCCTGGTACTCCCGGCTCTGACCGCGATGCTCGCCTGCACGGCCATGCGCGCGCAGGTGATCGAATACGAGGCCAACGGGCTTAAGTATCAAACGGCCACTCACAAAGGGCTCACCGTCATATTGACGCATCTTCCAAACCATGTGGCGGGCTTCGGCCTGCTGCAGATTTCCATATCGAACGGGAGCCAGATTTACTGGACCGTCAGGCCGCAGGATTTCTCGTATGTGAAGCCAGACGGATCGCTGACAGCGCTTCCCGCCGATCAGGTGGTCGACGTTCTGCTCGACAAGGCCAGCCACTCCGATGTCGTGAAGCTGGTGGCATCCTATGAAAGCGCGCTTTACGGAATCCCGACCATGCATTCAACGAACGGCTACGAACAGCGCCGTCAGAATGCGCTCTCCTTCGGCATCTCGGCGAAGTTCAAGGCGGCTGCCACGGCATCGGCCATCGCGTTGGGAACGACCCGGCTGGCGGCCGGGCAATCCACCGATGGAGCGGTTTTCATCCCCCTGAATCGCGAGATCAAGACGCTTTCGGGCGGTCACATTGTTTTCCGCACCGAAGGCGAAGTGTTCGAGTTTAATCCCGATTAGCAGCCTGTTCCAGGGCCTCTGGTAACATTTGGACAAGTTTCTCGATGACGGATTTACCTCGCACTCTCGGTGAACTGCGGAAGAGCGACTGGAGCGAGAAGCGGCTCCGGGGACGCACCGTCAAGGAAGAGCTTCGTTCTAATCTCATCGCTAAAATTCGCAGCGGCGAAACCCTTTTTCCGGGCATTGTGGGCTATGAGGATACGGTGGTGCCGCAGGTCGTCAACGCCATCCTGTCGCATCATAATTTCATTTTGCTGGGGCTCCGCGGCCAGGCCAAGACGCGTCTGATCCGGATGCTGACCACTCTGTTCGACGAATGGACTCCGTATATTGCGGGCTGCGAGATCCACGACAATCCGTACGCGCCGATCTGCCGGCGCTGCCGACTGCTGGCGGGGGAACAGGGTGACGCAACACCCATCGGCTGGTGGCGCGCCGAAGACCGATACATTGAAAAGCTCGCGACACCGGACGTGACCATTGCGGACATGATCGGCGATATCGATCCCATCAAGGCGGCGCGTGGCGGGCAGGATATTTCCGATGAGCTGACCGTTCATTACGGCCTTACGCCGCGCGCGAACCGGGGCATTTTCGCCATCAACGAGTTGCCCGATCTGGCGGGCAAGATTCAGGTCGGCCTGTTCAACATCATGCAGGAAGGCGATGTGCAGATTAAGGGCTATCCAGTCCGTCTGCCTCTCGATCTGCTGCTCGTGTTCACGGCGAATCCGGAAGACTACACGGCGCGGGGCAAGATCATCACCCCGCTCAAAGACCGTATTGGCAGTGAGATTCGCACCCACTACCCTGCGAAGATCGAAGACGGAATGGCGATCACGCGCGCCGAGGCCTGGCTGGCGCGCGGCCCGGAAGTAACCGTGCGAATTCCCGGATACATCGAAGAACTGGTGGAGCAACTGGCGTTTTGCGCTCGTGAAGACAAGCGGGTCGACAAGCGTTCCGGAGTGTCGCAGCGACTTCCCATTTCGGTCGCCGAAAACGTGGTGTCGAATGCCGAGCGGCGCGCCCTGCGTAATGGGGAAGACCTCGCCGTGCCCAGGGTGGCCGATCTCTACAGTGCGCTGCCGGCCATTACAGGCAAAATCGAGCTGGAATACGAAGGCGAGCTGAAGGGTGGAGATGCCGTGGCGCGGGAATTGATCCGCACCGCGGTGGGCCGCGTTTTCGACCATTATTTTGAAGGCGTGAACATGCAGCCTGTTGTGCAGTGGTTCGATCTCGGCGGGTCGCTGCAGCTCAGTGCCGACGCCTCTTCCGAAGAGATGATCCGCGAGCTGAATGCCATCCAGGGCTTGATGGAAAAGACCGGTGCACTGGGGTTGAGCGCCAATGAGCCGGATGCCGTTCGCGCTTCGGCGGGCGAGTTCATTCTTGAAGGGCTCTACGCGCATCGCAGGCTCAGCCGGTCGGAAGAACGGGGATTCGCGGCCGAATCACGCAGCAAACGCCAGCCGGGCGAGGCGGAAGAATCCCCACGCGGCCGGCAGCGGCGTCAGTTTAACTAGCAGGAACCTCCCATGAAATGGATTCAGTTCTCGCGGTTCGACGGAGACGAATTCGACATCGACGCGCAGGATTTGATGGAGGCGCTTTCCGACTTCCTTCTCGAGAGCGGCTTCGACAATCCCTGGGGCCAGGATTCCGAATGGAAAGAGAACAGTTTCGAAGACCTGAAGCGGGCCATCGAACGGGCGCTCGAGAGTGGCGAGTTGTTCCCCGAAGAGCGTGCGCGTGAGTTGGTGGAGAAGCTCCAGGCGATGTCGCCCGAACAGTTGAATCAGCTGGCGGAGCGGCTGGCGCAGAAGCTCGCGAACGAGGGGCACATTTCGATCGCCGGGCAGCAGGATCAGCCGTCTGAATCCGCCGCGCGCTTCGAAGTCACCGACAAATCGCTCGATTTCCTGGGATTCAAGACGCTCAAAGACCTGCTGGGCTCTCTGGGGAAATCGAGCTTCGGAAGGCACGATACGCGCGACCTGGCCACGGGGATAGAATCGTCGGGGTCTTCGAAACAGTATGAATTCGGCGATACCCTGAATCTGGACATCGGGGAGACCCTCTTCTCGGCCGTGAGGCGCGAAGGGGTGCGACTTCCGCTCAACCTCGAATACTCCGATCTGCACGTGCACCAGTGCGAGTATCAAAGCTCCTGCGCGACCGTGCTCATGCTCGATTGCAGCCACAGTATGATCCTTTACGGCGAAGACCGGTTTACGCCGGCCAAGCGCGTGGCCATGGCGCTGGCACATCTGATCCGCACGCAATATCCGGGCGATTCACTGCGTTGCGTGCTCTTTCACGATTCGGCGGAGGAGCTGGATATCAGCCAGCTGGCGCGCGTTCAGGTGGGCCCGTTCTACACCAACACGCGCGATGGCCTCATCCTCGCTCAGCGGTTGTTGCAGCAGGAACGCAAAGACATGAAGCAGATCGTCATGATCACAGACGGAAAGCCCTCGGCTCTGACGCTCGAAGATGGCCGAATGTATAAGAACGCCTTCGGACTCGATCCTCTGGTCATCGGGCGCACGCTTGAGGAAGTGAACCGCTGCCGGAAATCAGGGATCATTATCAACACCTTCATGCTGGCGAGCGATTATGGGCTGATTAACTTCGTGCGCCAGGTGACCCAGATCTGCCGTGGAAAGGCCTATTTCACGACACCGCAGACGCTGGGCCAGTATTTGTTGATGGACTACATGAACGGCAAGAGCCGCACCGTCCATTAATCGCATTTTGGCGTGGCAGACTTGATGGCGATATGGATCGACGAAAGTTCGTTTACGCAGCGGCCGGTGCCTGTGTGATGGCCCGGGGCGAAAGCGCCAGACGCATTCTGGTGCATGGCCACAGGGGAGCGCGCGCACGCCGGCCTGAAAATACGCTGCCGGCTTTTCGCTACGCCATTGAACAGGGCGTCGATTTTCTGGAACTGGACGTTGCCGTGACAAAGGATCATGTCGCCGTGGTGTCGCACGATCCGCTGCTCAATGCCACCATCTGCTCGGGTCCGCAACTGGGGATTCCGATCCACACGCTCACCGCAGCTGAACTGCGCCGGTACGATTGCGGGACGAAGAAGAATCCGCTTTTCCCGGATCAGGTCCCTGCTCCTGGAACGCCTATTCCAACTCTCGACGAGGTGTTTGAATTAGGGCGGGGAAATGGCGTGCAGTTTAATGTGGAGACGAAGATCTTCGCGGATAAGCCCGAATTAACTCCGGGCCCGGAAGATTTCACCAATCTGATCTGGGATTCGGTGCGGCGGCACGGGATGGAAAAGCGTTTCATATTGCAGAGCTTCGACCCGCGCACTGTGCGCGCGATGCACAAGCTCGAACCGTCCAGCCGGCGCGCGGCCCTGTTCCAGACCGCCCGTAACTGGGATCAGGTAGCGCAGGAATTCGAAGCCAACATCCTCAGTCCTGAATACCATCTGGTGAGTGCCGAGCGGGTTGCCAAAGCGCATGCCGCAGGCCTTGAAGTGGTGCCGTGGACGGTAAATATGCCCGCCGACTGGGCGAAACTCGCATCAGACAATGTCGATGCCATGATCAGCGACGATCCCGCCGCCCTGCTCGCCTGGCTGAAGAACCAGGCGAGGCACTGAAACGAGAGGAAGAGCGGGTCGGGTTTTAGTGGCCCTTGACGGTATCGCCGGTGACGATGTCTCCGTTGACGCTGGAACCCCAGACGGTAAAGGCGTCCGAACCCCACACCGTGAATGTGTCAGCGCTCCAGACGGTATTGAATGCTCCTGAAGATCCCCAGACCGCGGATGAGCCCCAGACCGTGAAGGCATCCGAGCCCCACACGGTGAACGTGTCTGAACCCCAAACGGTGAAGGCATCCGAGCCACGAATGGGATTAAAAACGGAAGATCCCCAGACCGTGAATGAGCCCCAGACGGTGAAAGCGTCCGAACCCCAGACGGTAAACGTATCGGAACCCCAGACGGTAAACGCGTCAGAACCCCAGACGGTAAATGCATCTGAACCCCAGACCGTAAAGACGTCTTTTCCGTAGACAGCGAGATAATTCTTCAGATTAATGGAAACGGTTTTGCCATCGCTGCTGAGATTAGGGACAGCCACGGGTGAAGCGGCGTTTTCATTGGCGGGGATGGTGAAATTCGGATCGCCTTTGGCGGCGAGCGCCGCACCCAGATCAAGGTATCCCGCACCAACCGTGAAGATGTCGTTCTGAACGCCAAATTGGGTGGTCTTTCCAGTAGCTGGATCGATGACCGGAATCTGGTAAGCCTTCGCCGGCAGCTTGTCGGCAGTTTTCATCAGGCGCGCTTTTACCTGATCGGGCGTCAGGTTTTCATTGGCCAGGACGGCCGCGACGGCGCCCGTGGTAACGGCGGCGGCCATGCTGGTTCCGCTTAAAACAAGGTATTGCGGCGAGCCGAACGGCGCGGGCACCAGAACGGATCCGCTCATGGTCGAAAGCGTGCTGTTAGGAGCCAGAACTGCGAAAAGTTTATTGCCAGGCGCAACCAGGTCGGGCTTCACGACATGCTCGACGATGGTCGGTCCCTTTGAACTGTAGGATGTCATCAAATCGTCGGTCTGCGATGCCGTGCTTTCCGTGTTGATGGAGCCTACGGTGATCGCCAAAGGATCGTTTCCGGGCGACGCGATGGTGCCATAACCGTTGGTGTGCGCCGTATTCAGCCGGCCTTCATTTCCGGCCGCGACTACAACCGTGATTCCGTTGAGCCACGCCGCCTCAACGGCCTGGCAAAGAGGATCTTTAAAAGACGGCTCGAATACCGGGCGGCCGAGTGAAAGGTTCATGACCTTGATATTCCATTCGGGATGCAGCTTTTTGAGAGCGATGGCGCGCATGATCGCCTGGATGACCTGCCCGTCGGTTGACGCTCCCTGGCCGTTCAATACCTTAAGGTTGATGAAATGAACACCCGGAGCCACGCCATGAATATCCTGGCTGTATCCGATCAATGAATTTATTCCATTGCCAGCGATCAGACCAGCCACATGGGTGCCGTGACCGTAGTGATCGTTGGTACTGTAATCCGTGGAGAAGTTCTCGCTGTAGGTGACCTTGCCCAGCAGATCGGCATTCTCGTTAATGCCGCTATCCACCAGAACCACGCCGACTCCGAAGCCGGAGGCAATATTCAATGGTAGTTGCGGCAGCGGCATGTGAATCGCCTCCGGCATAAAATCGTAGACGGGAGCGCCAGTGCTGAAAACAGGGCGTGCGGCTGAACTGACGTTCACAACCGCCGGATGATTTGAGACTGCGGCGGCTTCGCCCGCAGTCATGCTGTAGATAGCCCCATTAGGCAGATCCGCGATCTTTCTCGCGGAAGGTGAGAGAGCGCTTTCGACTCCCGCGCCGGCAGAATTCCCGTGGTACTGAACAATCACCTGGACAGGCCGCGACGCAGGAATATTTCTCAGCTCCGGGCCAAGTGTACCTGCGAATCCCGCGCTTGCACATACCGAGAGGAGAAGAAAATGCGAGCCAAGCAATCTAATCGATGGCACCTTATGCATGTAACCACAATAAAGCAAAATCCGGGCTATTTTACACATTATTTTATAATTATTTCGCGCCGCTTTAATTTGAGTCCCGAGCGTTCCATACTGGTACACGGAAAGATACACACGTTCCAAATCAGAACGAATTACATGCTTATTAACGATATCTCCCGAACAATTAACCGGTGAACTTGCCGGAAATACGCCACAGCGCCCAGATTAGTCCCTGATGCCGAGCTGTTCGTGTGCAGTTGAAGTCTATCGGATGCCCTGAACGTGTGCAAGCCCTGTTTCACAGCCTGTCGCCCAACCTGTCCTTTCTGTGGCGCGACGCCATAAGGTGAAGATCTCGAGTTTTAGTAACCATTGCCCGGTTTGAATCCACTGGCTTTCAGAATTTGCCGGGTAGTAATGCATTACACCAAAGATTTTGACTCCGTCCCCAGAAGTCTACTAACCTTTTGCAGACCCGGGTGGCAAGTTACCTTCGGCTCACGCTAAAGGACGGGCACAAGGCACAGACGGTTGAATTCGGCCGCTGCGATGCATTAGTTTGGCGCGGAGAGTCGGACTTGAAAAAGTTGGCCCAATCCCTCTGGAGAGTCTCCCGCTCTTATCGCAAACCGCGCCGCGACTGGTCCGAAATCAAACTTGAGGGGTATGGCAGGGCACAGCGAAGGATGTCCACTTTCGACCGGAGGCTTTTTTGGGGCGGCGCCTTCGATCGGGATACCAATCCCGTGCGGGAATTTAGTTGCTGGACGGCAGCTTTGAACGAGATAGCGGAATGGTTGAAGTCGTGCCGGATCGATAGGTTGCACCGACACGCCCCCACGAGAGTATTGGATCGCGATGCACGACATCTTCGAAAGGCATGGCATCCGGGTTGACATGGTAAACGCCGCTGCACATTAAATATGTGCCCAGGCCGGAAATATGTGCCCAGGCCGGAAGGCCGACGTGCAGGAAGTACAGCAACTGCAGAAGGCGCTGACGAGGGCGAACATTCCGTTAGCCAACGTGATCAGCAATGTCAGCCGAGCCATGTGGGCAGGCGACTATCGCCGGCATCCTCCGCGGCGAACCGAACCCTGGAAACTGGCTCATCTGGCTGGCTGCCGGATCAAAAGCGAGCCCGGAAGAGGTGATCGGAGTCTGGAGGGCGCGGGGGAGTTGACCTGTTGTCAGAATCCACCCAATAATGAGTAACTGCGGGAGGGGTATGACCAGCGAAACACTACATCTGCCGGATGTGCTCTCCGGGCTTACGATCCACACCGAAGGGGGTGCCTTACGATCCATTCGATTCGGTGACGCGCCTCCGATTAGCGACAGTGGTCCGTTGGTACGCGAGGTGGAACGGCAGCTGCGCGAGTTTCTCGGAGGGACTCGCAAGACCTTCGATGTTCCTCTCGATCTTCGCGGCACCGCCTTCCAGGTGCGCGTATGGCGCGCTCTCATGGATATTCCTTATGGATCGACCGCCAGCTATCGCGATATTGCGACCGCCGTGGGCTGCCCACGGGGCTTTCAGGCAATCGGACAGGCCAATCACCACAATCCCATTCCGATCATTGTGCCGTGTCACCGGGTGATTGCGGCGAATGGCAGTATCGGTGGTTACGGAGGAGGCCGTGAGCGGAAACAGCTGCTTTTAGATCTGGAAAGAGGGGGCGGCAGGCTTTTCGAGTCTGCCGCCGGGGACTAGGGTTTGGGGGGGCCGGGGCGCTTTTCACCGGCGGCGGCGGCTGCCGGATCGCCAGCCTTCTTCTGCCCATCGGCAGCAGCGGCTGCATCGGGGCGGAATCGCTGCCGAACCGCTGGTTTCGCGCTGGCCAACTCTACGTAGGCGGCGATGATCTTTTCCTTCTGAGCGGGGTCGGCGATCAACAGTTGATGCTTACCCTGAGCCGAAGGTGCGAACGACGTCTTCCCGTTATCGCCAACGGTAATCGTGCCGGGGTCGGAAAGTTTGAAGTAGCCTTCTTTAGGGCGCGCCGCGTAAAGTGCCGCCGACATGCTGTAGGAAGGGGTGTCGTAGGGCATCGGCTTCCACAGCCTGTATGCGTCGGCCACAGGATGATCGGTGTTCGGCGCTGCGAATTCCTTTTCGATGCTCGCCCCAGGGAAGGGAAGAGCATCCCCGATCTCAGGGCCTGAGACGAATATTGGCGTGGGCCATCCCGCGAAGAGCTTCTTCGCGGCGGCGACATCGCCCTTGATGTTGACTTCGCCGGGACCGGTCGCCATCACCAGATACTTGATCTTGGCGGCAATCAGATCTTTCATGCCGCGGAATTCAAGGGCTGAGGCAATGTTAGTAGCCGGACCCGCGACCACGAAGAACGCGTTCTGATCGTTCTGGGCTTCGAGATAATTTCGAATCAGCGTGTTCGGGTCGCCCGTCTCAATGACACTCGAGACCTCATTCTTATAGACCGGCGTGCCGTCCAGCTTTTTCAGCGTAAAGGGAATGACAAACGCTTTAGGGGTCTCTCCTTTTGCGCCCGACGTCGGCATACCGATGGCTGGCAACTGGGAAAAATTCCCCGCTGGTCCATGGTAATAACGCTCCACCATTTCGACATAGCCGATGGTGGCCAGATCCGGGCGGCTGCAGGTAATTACGGCCACGCGGCAGTCGTTCTTCCCCTGAAGCCCGTAAATCAGGGCTTCGGTCAGAATATCGTCGATAGTCGTGAAGGCGGAATCGTAAAACACGCCAGCCGACGGCTTTCCTCTTCCAAACTGCATAACTTATGCCAGATCCAGCCCTTCCAGACGGCCCGTGGAATCGCCGAAATGCTCGACGTTCACGCCCATCCGATCCATCATGGTCAGGTACAGATTGCACATGGGGGTCTCGCGGCGCGTGACCAGACGGCGGCCACTCTTGATGTAGTTCCCGCCCTTGCCGACGATGATGGTCGGCAGATCCTCGTGAAGGTGCTGATTGCCATCGGCGAGGCCCGCGCCGTACACGAGCATGGAATTATCCAGCAGCGTGCGGTCGCCTTCCTTCGTGGCCTTCATCTTTTCGACGAAGCCAGCGAACTGCTTCACGTGATACTCGTTGATCTTGCGAACCTTTTCCATCAGCTCCGGCTGATTGCGATGGTGGGTCAGCGGGTGATGTCCGTCGGGGATTCCGATCTCGCGATAAGGACGCGAGCCGCCCTCGTGCGTCATCAGGAAGGTCACGATGCGAGTCTGATCGGCCTGGAAGGCGATCGCTACCATATCCGACATGAGCTTGAAGTGCTCAGCAAAATCGGCTGGGATGCCATAGGGCTTCTCCATGTGGGGATCGACCTGTGAATTATCTTTCTCGGCGTGCTCGAGCTGACGCTCGACTTCGCGGATAGAAGAAAGATATTCGTCCAGCTTGCGGCGGTCCGTGGGGCCGAGAGTCGTTTCGAGCTTGTGGGTATCGTCGGTTACGAAGTCGAGGATGCTGCGGCGATACTTCGACTGGCGCGCTTTTTCGGCGGGCGTCATCGGGACACCGGTTCCAAAGAGGCGTTCAAAGAGAGCGCGCGGGTCAAGCGTCGGGGGCAGCGGCTGCGTTTCGCTGCGCCATGCCAGGTTGTTCGTGTAGGCGCAGGAGTAGCCCGAGTCGCAGTCGCCGGCCTGGCGGGCGTCCTCCATGCCGAGTTCCAGGGAAGGAAAGCGCGTTTTTTTGCCGATCTGGTTAGCGACGATCTGATCGAACGAGATGCCGTTCTTAATCTCGATCAGCGATTTTTTGACCTGGATCCCGGTGAGGTAGGAACCGGAACAGCGGCCATGATCGCCCGCGCCATCAAGCAGCGCGCGACCGGTGTTGTGCGTCAGGTTACCAATCTGAATAAAGTCGTCTTTGAACGGCTCCATCGCCTTGAGGGTGCGCGGAAGATCCTGGAACTTGCCTTCCCAGGAAGGAGTCCAGGCGTCCATGATCATGCCGTTCGGAACATAAAAGAACGCCATGCGAATGGGCGCCCCGCCCGGAATAGTGCTGGCCCTGAGAGCCGGCGCCATGGCGTCGAGGAACGGAAGCCCTATGGCAGCAGTGCCGAGTCCTCGGAGGAACGTTCTTCTGGGAAGCGCTTTAGGTATGGTCATTTCTGGGCAATCTCCTTGGCTTTTACGGCAGGCTGCGTTTTGGGTTTGGTGTCTCCCGGGCTGGCGGGAGGGCTGTTCTGGCTGGTCACGAGTTCGCCGCGCCGCGACTGGAACGGCAGGCTGTGCACGACCTCGAAAATCATGGTCTGGAAGTGGTAGCCATCCGCCGCCATACTCTTGTTGATCTGTTCGATGGTTCGATTATCGTACGCCTGCATGCCTCGGCCAAGAGCATAAGTCATGACCTTTTCGATCAGGCAGTGCGAAATCTGAGGCATGCTGTCCATGAGGATGGCGCGCATCCCAGCGGCCGTCTGGAAACTTTTGCCGTTCGGCAGGGATCCGCTGATATCTATAGGGAATTTGCCGTCCGCAGTGCGCCATTTCCCAATGGCATCGTAGTTTTCAAGACCAAATCCCAGAACGTCCATCTTGCTGTGGCAGGAGGCGCATACTGGATTGGCGCGGTGCGCTTCGAGCTGCTTGCGAAGGGAAACCTCGGCCCCTACTTTCGAATCATCGAGCGCGGGCACGTCGGGCGGGGGAGGGGGAGGCGGCGTTCCCAGGATATTGTTCAAAATATATTTACCGCGAATTGTCGGCGATGTGCGGCTCGGGTAGCTTGATACAGCCAGCACGCTGCCCTGGGCGAGGATACCGCCGCGCTGATCCGTCGTAAGGTCCACACGGCGGAAGTCGGGACCCTTGACCCCGTCGATGCCGTAGTATTTCGCCAGCATTTCATTCAGGAAGGTGTACTTCGCATTAATGAAGTCCGAGATGGGACGGTTTTCTGTCAGCACATCCTGAAAGAACATGTTCGTTTCCGTACGCATGGCTTCCTTCAGTTCGGGCGTCCACGCGGGAAATTTCACCGGGTCCGGCTTGATCGAATCGAGGTTACGGATCTCGAGCCACTGCCCCGCAAAGTTATCGGCAAAAGCGGCGGCTTTCTTATCCGTCATCATGCGCCTGACCTGAGCGTCAAGCACTGTGGCGTCTTTAAGCTTTCCGGCTTCGGCCACGTTCAACAGCTCGTCGTCAGGCATCGAACTCCACAGGAAGTAGCTGAGGCGACTGGCCAGTTCGACATCCGAGACGCGGTGCGACTTCTCGGGATCGGTGGGATTCGCATCCCGTTCCGTGCGGAACAAAAATTGGGGAGAAACCAGCATGGCTTCGAGCGCCAACTGGATACCCTGTTCGGTCGATTGCCCCTGCGCTTTCGCCATCGCGACAAATTTCATAAGCCCCGCCACTTCCGCAGGTGTCACTGGACGCCGGTAGGCATGGTGAGCGAGATTTGCGACGATCTTCTGTACGCAGGCCTGCCCCGTCTTCGGATCGCAGATCAGGATCTTCTTGCGGCTGGCCTTTTCGACTGTGGAGGCGAAGGGTCCCACGAATGTGATTGAACCGATGTACTTGTTCTTCTTGTCGCTATAGGCTTCTTTCGCGTCTTTCAAGGTCTTGACGAAATCGTCATCGATGAAACCGGCCCGGAAGAGGTGGTCGCCTTCGGGCAGATAGACCTTGAACTCGGCGTCGGAGAAGGGGTTGAAGTAAACGAGCTTCGAGGGCTTCATTTCAACTTCAATCGTCTTTAAAAGCTGCCCGTCCATCCAGAAACCCATTTTGACGGGCTTGGCGTCCGCAGTGCGTTCACCCGGGAATCCGAAGCGAACTGTGTAGTCCCCGTCGAAATCCACGCGTTGAGTTGCTTCGACTGTACTGAAATCGAGCCGGCGCAAGGTCTTTGTCTTAAGATCCGCGGAGGCTTCAATCGGCTTTTTCGGCAGCGGATCGGCACCCATGGCGCGCGAAGCGATGGTCTCGGCGGCGCTCAGGTATTTCTCCATGAGCACGGGCGAGATCGCCAGAATATCACTAATGTTGTCGAAGCCGTAGCCGGAATCGTCCGTCGGGAAAGTTTTATCGGCCCGAAAATCGACAGCCAGCAGATCGTGGATCGTGTTCCGGTATTCGTTGCGGTTCAGGCGCCGCGCGGTGACGCGCCCCGGATCGGGCTTCACAGCGGCATCCGCTTTCTCAAATTCGCCCTGCACAAAAGTTACGAGAGCCGTCATCTTTTCCTGCGGCGGGCGCGGAATTCCTTTCGGGGGCATTTCACCCGACTGGATCTTTTGAACAATTTTTTCCCAGGCCGCGCGATCTTCCGACACTGTCACGGGATCGAGATAGGGAAGCAGATTCACGCCCCCGGAAGTCACGGTTGCGTTATGACATCCCGAACACGTGTTGCGCAGAATCGGCTTCACGTTGGCGTCGAAACCAGCGGCATCGACGGAAGGAGTTTTCGGTTTGGCGGTGGTCGCCGGGGCGGCCCAGAGGGCGCCAACGGTGAGAAGCGGCAATATCGCTGAGAAGACGGGGCGCGAAGACGTTTTATAAACCAGCATTCTACTCTCAATTTGACGAAAGAAAACGTTTACAAGTTACCAGTACAGCCTGATTATATCCATAGATCCTTCCCGCGATAGGCGCCATGCTCATGTTTTCGCCCATGACCCCCAAACTGACCTGCAGAACCCTGTTGTCTTCTGCCCGCGGAGCTGCGACACTGGCGCCACTCGCCGCCCAGATCAGGCGCGCCTGGACCGGCCGCGACCTCCATTGGCTATCCGGATCCGGACGTGGTTGTGATCGATCCGAAAAGGTTCAAATTCAAAATCAACAACTCGAGGATCAGTTCCCGCTGAGAGGATCGGTTCTCGCTGAAGGGTGGCGAAAGCACGGCGCTTCAATGGGCAGCGGCATCTTGTCGCACCAGGGCGCGCAGATTACGTGATCCCCGCGCTATCTTCTATAGTGGGTTGAGAGGCTTCTCGGCGATGTTCAGAGCATCAGTGAGCTATATCCGGTACTGGGGCTTTCTGCTGCTGAAGCTGGGCGTTGCATTTCTCGCTTCCTCGGGGGCACTCTGGTTTGTAAATCTGGGATGGCCGCCCAATACCGCGCTCTTTCATCTCAACCAATACCAGTTCTGCCGCGACCTGACCTACACAACACTCACCCTGGTTTGTTTTCTGTTTTCCTACGGCCTGTTTTATCTGGCGTTCTGGGATCAGCGGTATCGCTGCCGCACTTGTCTTCGGCGCCTGCGGATGCCGATTGAAACCGGGTCGTGGGGCTATATGCTCCAGCTCGGCCGGCCCCGCATTGAATACATCTGCGCTTATGGCCACGGCAAACTGAATGTGGAAGAAATCCAGTTTCCGGGCAAGGTGATGCCCGAATGGACCGAACACGGGGACATCTGGTCGGAACTGTTTCCCGCGGGTAAAGATCTGGACGGGCAGGACTAATCGACCTGTAAGATGGCGGGATGCATCGCGCCCCCGCGTTTCTACTCGCTCTTTCCACTCTCGCCCTTGCGCAGACCAACCCCGCTTCGCAGGCCGCACACCAGTGGCGGCAGAGCCACGAGCCGGCCATCGTTGCGGAATTCAAAGAGCTGCTGTCCATCCCCAACGTCGCTACGGATCGGGTTAATATCCTTCGAAACGCGGAGGCCATCGCAGGCCTGATACGGGCGCGCGGCCTCACGCCGCGGCTGATTGAAGAGCCCAATGCGAATCCCGTGGTTTTTGCGGAGATCGCGACGCCCGGCGCCACTCAGACAATCGTTTTTTACGCCCATTACGACGGCCAGCCTCTCGATCCGAAGGAGTGGGTGACGCCGCCGTTCGCCCCGGTGCTGCGGGACCGGTCACTTGATAAAGACGGGCGGGTCGTGCACTGGCAGGATGTGAAGTATCCGCTCGATCCCGAAGCGAGGATCTACGCGCGCTCGGCCTCGGACGACAAGGCGCCCATCGTCGCGATAATGACTGCGCTTGACGCCATCAAGGCAGCGCATCTCAAGCTGCGATCGAATATCAAGTTCGTGTTTGAGGGGGAAGAAGAGGCGGGATCGCCTAACCTTGAGCGGATACTCGCCGCGCACAGAGATCTGTTTTCGGGCGATGTCTGGCTGATTTGCGATGGTCCCATCTCACAGAACGGGCAGCAGATGGTGGCTTTCGGAGCGCGTGGCGTCACGCTGCTTTCGCTGACGGTTTACGGACCGAAACGAGAACTGCACAGTGGTCATTACGGAAACTGGGCTCCCAATCCCGCGATGATGCTGGCGAAGTTGCTGGCCTCTCTGAAGGACGATGATGGGCGCGTGCTGGTCAAAGGTTTCTATGACGGCATCACCCCACTAACGGAGACCGAAAAGCGCGCTATTAAGGAAGCGCCCACGCCCGACGCCGATCTTATGAAAGAGCTGTGGCTGGGGTCCACCGAAGGCTCGCCCAGGAAGCTGATCGAGCTTCTGCAGCTGCCTTCGTTGAATATCCGCGGTATGGCCAGTTCGCGCACTGGCGATCAGGCATCGAATGTGATTCCTTCAACCGCGACCGCTTCCATCGACATCCGGCTGGTGAAGGGCATGGATTTCCATGCAGTCGTGGATAAAGTGACCGATCACATCCGGCAACAGGGTTACTTTGTGGCGGATACGCCGCCCAGTCCCGAAGTTCGGATGGCGCATTCGAAGGTCGTGTATCTGCAGCGTGGCGACACCGGATATAACGCCGTCCGGACGTCGATGGACCTGCCGATTTCGCAGGAAGTAATTCGTGCCGTCGAAAGCGCCCGCGGGCCGGTGGTGAAGTTTCCGACCATGGGCGGCAGTGTACCGCTCGAAATGATCGAACGCGCGCTGGGCACCCGCACCATTACTCTGCCGATCGTGAACTATGACAACAGCCAGCACAGCTCGAACGAGAATCTGCGTGTGGGGAACCTGTGGGATGGCATCGAGGTCATGGCCGCGCTGCTGACGATGTGACTTGCCTTCCGGCCCGCCTACTTCTTCAGCGCCGCTTCGACCTTCGCCTGGGCGCGCATCATTTCATCGAGCGCCACAGCCGGGTCGGACGCTTCGCCTCTGAAATCTTCGTTGTCTTTCATCGCCTGCTGCAGTTGCGCATTCGCCGCATTGAGATCGATTTCTTCGCGGTGTTCGGCGCCATCCGCCAGCACGCGCACGCGATCCGGCAGAATTTCCACGAATCCACCATAAACCGCGAGAACCTTCTCCTGACCGCCGCTGGTGTAGGTGAACACGCCGCCCGGCTTGAGCTCCGTCAGTAGCGGAGCGTGGCCGGGCAGCATTCCGATAAAACCATCCAGGGCTGGAACCTGGGCCTCGGTCGCCTGTTCCTCGACCAGCACGCGCTCCGGACTCACCAGCTGCAGCAGAAAAGTATCGGCCATGACAAGACTCAGCCCTTCAGCTGACGTGCCTTTTCCTGCACGTCTTCAATGGTGCCCTGCATGTAGAACGCCTGCTCCGGCAGATCGTCGTGCTTGCCCGCGACGACTTCCTGGAACGCCCGGATAGTATCGGCGAGTTTCACGTACTTACCGGGAATGCCGGTGAACTGCTCGGCCACATGGAACGGCTGCGAAAGAAATTTCTGCAGTTTGCGGGCGCGCGTCACGGTCTGCTTGTCTTCATCGCTCAACTCATCGATACCCAGAATTGCGATGATGTCCTGCAGATCTTTGTAACGCTGCAGAATGCCCTTAACGGCCTGGGCGGTGTTGTAGTGCTCGTCGCCAATGATGCGCGGATCGAGAATACGCGAAGTCGAAGCCAGCGGATCGACTGCGGGATAAATCCCCAGCTCGGCGATAGCCCGCGAGAGGTTGGTCGTGGCATCGAGATGCGCAAAGGCCGTGGCGGGAGCGGGATCGGTGTAATCGTCGGCGGGCACATAAATGGCCTGCACGGACGTGATCGATCCGTTTTTGGTTGAGGTGATGCGCTCCTGCAGCTCGCCCATTTCGCTCGCCAGGTTGGGCTGATAACCGACGGCGCTTGGCATGCGGCCCAGCAGCGCCGATACTTCGGAACCGGCCTGTGTGAAGCGGAAAATATTATCTACAAACAGCAGCACGTCCTGATTCTCTTCGTCGCGGAAGTATTCGGCGACCGTGAGGCCCGTGAGACCCACGCGCAGCCGGGCTCCGGGCGGCTCGGTCATCTGCCCATAGACCAGCGCCACTTTGGATTTCGTGTAGTCCCTCGGGTCGATAACGCCGCCTTCCTGCATTTCGAGCCACAGATCGTTGCCTTCGCGGGTGCGCTCGCCCACGCCGGCAAACACCGAAACGCCACCATGCTTCATCGCAATGTTGTTGATGAGCTCCATGATGATGACGGTT
This sequence comes from Terriglobia bacterium, assembly GCA_040003745.1. GTDB lineage: Bacteria > Acidobacteriota > Terriglobia > Bryobacterales > Bryobacteraceae > BOG-234. The sequence goes on along the minus strand of JBDUBZ010000009.1, from coordinate 6,194 downwards.
TTGCCGACGCCAGCGCCGCCGAACAGACCGATTTTGCCGCCGCGAAGATAGGGCTCCAGAAGATCGATGACCTTGATGCCGGTCTCGAACATTTCGAGCTTGGTCGATTGATCTTCGAAAGACGGCGCCTGGCGATGAATCGGATACCGCAGCTTCGCATTCACCGGACCCATATTGTCCACGGGCTGACCGAGCACGTTGAGGATGCGGCCGAGCGTCTCTTTTCCCACGGGGACACTAATGGGCCCGCCCAGGCTGATCGCTTTCATGCCGCGCACCAGGCCTTCGGTCGGCTGCATCGCGATGGTGCGCACGCGGCCTTCGCCGATATGCTGCTCGGCTTCACAGATAATGTCGATGGGCTCCGGCACGTCAAAGCCTTCGCTGATAATACGGATCGCCGTGTGGACTTCGGGAATCTGACCTTCGGGAAACTGGCAGTCGACCGCCGGTCCCGCGATCTGGACTACATGCCCGATAACTTCAGTAGCTGTTGCCATAAATATCCTTTGCTATTCGGCCGCGGCCGCGCCGCTGACCACTTCAATAATTTCTTTGGTAATCGCCGCCTGGCGCACACGGTTCATGTGCAGCGTCAGAGCGTCGATCACATCTTTGGCGTTGGTGGACGCCGTATCCATCGCCGTCATGCGGGCCGCCTGGTAGGCTGCGACCGTTTCGAGCATGGCCCGGAAGACCGCCACTTCCACGTAGCGCGGCATCAGCCGCTCCAGCATGTCGAGTGGCGATTGCTCGTAGATGTAATCGGTTTTGGCTTCGTCTTTCTTGTCGTTCTTATCGTTCTTATCGTTGTTAACGCCCCCGGCTTCCGCCTCAACCGGAAGAAGCTTCATGAGCGACACCTTCTGGGTCATGACGCTCTTGAAGTCGTTGTTGAGAACGTATACCGCATCCGTCTCGCCATCGCGATAGCGCCGGATGACTTCGCGGGCGATTTCGACGGCATCCTGGTAGGTGGGCCGATTCAGGATATTGATGTGTTCGGACAGAATCTTTGCGTTGCGCCGCCGGTAAAAGTCGCGGCCCTTGCGGCCCACGAGCGTCAGGGTAATCTCAGCGCTTGAATTATCCGCGAAGAATTTCTGAGAGCCTTTGAGCAGGTTTGAATTAAAAGCTCCGGCGAGGCCGGTATCGCTCGAAAAAAACAGCAGATCGATGCGCTTCGGTTCGCGGCGTCCCAGCCAGGCGCTATCGGCCGCCTGGTCGTCCGAAGCGGCGGCAGCGGCCAGATTCTCCAGCATTTCGCGCATCATCTGCGCGTAAGGACGGGCCGCAATCACACGCTCCTGAGCGCGGCGCAGCTTGGCGGCCGAGACCATTTTCATGGCCTTGGTGATCTGCTGCGTGTTCTTAACCGAACGGATACGCCGCCGGAAATCGATCAGACTCGGCATAGCAGGTTAAGCTTTGGCACCGGCGGCCACAGGGCGCGATCGATCCTTTTTAAAGCGCTCTTTGAGCTCATTGATGGCGTCGGTGAGATCTTTCTGCAGAGCGTCGTCGAGGGCCTTCTTCTCCCGAATAGCAGTCAGAATCGCCGGCTTTGAATTTTCAAGAAATTTGTAGAGTTCCGCTTCGAAGGGCCGGCAGTCTTCCACCGCCATATCGTCGAGCAGTCCTTTGGTCGCGGCGAAAATGATGGCGATCTGCTTTTCCACCGGCAGCGGCTGATACTGCGGCTGCTTCAGGATCTCGACCATTCGCTTGCCGCGATTCAGCTGCTGCTGCGAAGACTTATCGAGATCGGAACCGAACTGCGCAAACGCCGCGAGCTCGCGATACTGCGCCAGATCGAGACGCAGCGGCCCGGCCACCTGCTTCATGGCCTTGATCTGCGCGTTACCGCCGACGCGGCTGACCGAAAGCCCCACGTTCACCGCGGGACGAACGTTCGAATTAAACAGATCCGATTCCAGATAAATCTGGCCATCGGTAATCGAGATCACGTTGGTCGGAATGTAAGCCGAAACGTCACCCGCCTGCGTTTCGATGAAGGGCAGGGCAGTGAGCGAACCGCCGCCCTTTTCGTCGTTGAGCTTCGCGGCGCGCTCGAGCAGACGGCTGTGCAGATAAAACACGTCGCCCGGAAACGCTTCGCGGCCCGGTGGGCGGCGCAGCAACAGCGAAATTTCACGATAAGCCGCGGCGTGCTTGGAAAGATCGTCATACACGCACAAGGCGTGGCGGCTTGAATCGCGGAAGTATTCGCCGATGGCGCAGCCGGAATAGGGCGCCAGATACTGCATGGGCGCGGGGTCCGAAGCGCTGGCCGCCACCACGATGGTGTAATCCATGGCGCCATAATCCTCAAGCGTTTTGACCACCTGTGCAATCGTCGAGCGCTTCTGCCCGATCGCGACATAGATACAGATCATGTCGCCGCCCTTCTGGTTGATGATGGCGTCGAGCGCGATGGCGGTCTTGCCGGTCTGGCGGTCGCCGATGATCAATTCGCGCTGGCCGCGGCCCACCGGAATCATGCCATCGATAGCTTTGATGCCCGTCTGCATCGGCTGCTTCACAGGCTGCCGGTCAACGACGCCCGGCGCGATGCGCTCAATCGGATTCGTCCTCTCGGCCGCGATGGGGCCTTTGCCGTCGATCGGCTTGCCCAGCGCATCCACCACGCGTCCGATCATCGCCTCGCCCACCGGAATCGACATGATCTTGCCGGTGCGGCGCACTTCATCGCCTTCGCGGACGTGCTGGTATTCCCCCAGCAGCACCGCGCCCACCTGATCTTCTTCCAGGTTCATGGCGATGCCTGAAACGCCGTGGCCGAACTCAATCAGTTCGCCCGCCATAACCTTGTCGAGCCCGTGAATGCGCGCAATGCCGTCGCCCACGGAAATAATGGAGCCGACCTCGCTCACATCAATCGCCCGATCGTAGTTCTCAATCTCCTGCCGGAGAATTTTTGTAATCTCGTCTGCCCGAATCTGAGCCATAAAAAATTCCTACCCAATGTTCAGGTGCTGCCGCAGACTTTCGAGCTGCCCGCGCACCGAACCGTCGTAAACTTTGGAACCGAGTTTTGCCGTAACCCCGCCAATCAATGCGGGGTCTGTTTCGAAACGCAGCCGAACCTGTTGCCCCGCCAGTTTTTCGAGCTCCTCTGAAAGCAGGCCGCGTTGCTGAGGCGTGAGCTCAAGCGCGCTCTTCACTTCGGCGCGGAGAAAGCCCAGCCGCTCATCCACAAGGATCTCGAAGGCGTCGATCATTTCCGGCAACGCAGTTTGGCGCCGGTGATCGGTTAAAACCAGAAGAAAATTCAGGATGATTCGCTCCAGCCCAAGCGCTTCGCCAATGCGCCGGACCACCAGCCGTTTGCGCGCGATCGAAACCGCCGGGGACGCGAGCACGATCCGCAGATCGGCGCTCGACTGTACCGCTTCATCAAACGCTCTCAGCTGCCCGATGGCCTTAGCGGGCTCCATACCGCTGCGCCCGGAAACCACCACATCCACCAGGGCGTTCGCGTAGCGATTCACAACTGCGACAGAGGTCATCCGATAGATTCCTTAGTTGACCCGAACCTTCGCCGCGTCCCTCGAAAGGTCGCCAATGAAGTTCTGGAAAAGAGCCGCCTGCGTGTCCGGAGACATGCGCGCGCGCAGTTTTTGTTCGGCAAGCATAATGGCAAGCCGGGCGGCCTCGCGCTTGACTTCGAGCAAGGCCAGTTTTCCGGCCGACTCCACATCCTGGCTCGCCTGCCTTGCGACGCGCGCCAGCTCAGTCTCGGTGGCGCGGACGATTCGTGCCGCCTCGTTGTCGCGTTCCCCCCGGGCCGATGTCTTCATTTGTTCGATCGTCTGGCCCAGAGCCGCGAGTTTTGCCTGAACCGAGGAGGCACGCACCTCAGCCTCGGCTTTAGCCTTTTCACCGGCCGCCAGCCCGCCGCGAATCTGCTCGGAACGGCTGACCAGCACGGGTCCCAGATTCTTCGCGATCAACCAGCCCAGAACTCCAGCCAGCAACGCAAAATTGAGCCATTTCCAGACGTCGGATTGTAAACTCCCGGCCTGCTCGGCAGGCTTCCCGGCGCTCTCTTGCGCCAGCGCGGGTGAAACTGCCAGCGCGGCCGCCAGCAACAGAGTGGCGAGGATTCGTTTCATGCGACCTTCCGTTCGAGAATGGCGTCCGCCATCTGCGTGGCCAGCGTCTCGCTCTGAGTTTCCAGAGCCTGGCGCGCGGTCTGCGCCTCCTGGGCGATCGACTCGCGAATGACCGCCACGCGCTGATCCGATTCCGCCCGGACGGTGCGAATCCGCTCCGCCTGCTGCTCGTGCAGCTGCTTCAGAAACGCAGCTTGCTCACGGTAGATTTCCTCGCGGGCGTTACCGAGTGCTGTCTCATATTCGGCAATCTTTGAATCGGCCGATTTCAGGCTGTCTTCCGCAGCCTTGCGCGCGCCTTCGGTGAGCCGGAACCGCTCCGCAAGAACTTTATCAAGCGGTGCTAAATACAAATACTTAACGCAGAAAGCCAGAATCAGGATTAAGAAAAAAGTGGGCAGGCCGTTTAACACAATCCCACCCAGGTCATGCAGAGTTTTTTCCATTTATAAGAGGAATCGCGGAACCGCCAGAAGCCAGGTAAGTCTTATCGTAGCATCGGCCGTTTCGCGGGTCAAAGATAACGGGCCGATATGGGCCACCTTGGACGCCTGGGCCACCGGGTGCGTTTCATCGGTGTTCAGAACTGGAAATAGACGAACGGAATACTGCGGTCGCTGGCGCTGAACAGCTCGATCGCCAGCAGGGTAACCACAAAACATACGGTTCGCCACTTTGCCGGCGCTTGCGCCAGGCGTGAGAGCGCTGCGAAATGCTCCTCAGCCAGGGCGGCTGCGAGGGCGAATCCCGCCAGCCCCCAGAGCACCGGATCGAGCACTGATTTCCCTCGCTGGCGCGAGAACATCTCGCCCACCACGTACACGGCCGAGTGCAATGACGGGGCGCGGAAAAAGACCCATCCCACGCACACCAGCAGGAACGTGAACGGCGTCAGGAGTATTCGTCTGAACCCAACCTGCTCCTTCCGGCCCCAAACAGCGCGTTCCACCGCGAGCGCCGCCCCGTGATAGCCGCCCCAGATGATGAAGTTCCAGTTTGCGCCATGCCAAAGACCTCCAATCAGCATGGTCAGCATCAGGTTCAGATACGTCGCCGCGCGGCCTTTGCGGTTGCCCCCGAGCGGTATGTAAATGTAGTCCCGCAGCCAGGCCGAGAGCGTCATGTGCCAGCGCCGCCAGAACTCCGTCACCGTAGCGGATAGATAGGGGCGCCGGAAGTTCTCGGGAAAATGGAAACCGAACAGCAGCGCAATCCCGATCGCGATGTCGGTATATCCCGAAAAATCGAAGAAGATCTGCAGGCCAAAGGCGATTGCGGCTGTCCACGCGCCGACGAACCCGGGCATTCCCGCCGGATTGTCGAAATATCGGTTGGCGGCCAGCGCGAAGCGATCCGCGAAAATCAGTTTCTTCGCATACCCGGTCAGAATGAGCGTCACGCCCTGCTGCCATTCCGCGCTCGTCGGCCGGCGCCAGTTGAAGTAGTCGAGGAAGAATTCCCGCGCGCGCACAATCGGCCCAGCGACAAGCTGCGGAAAGAACGATACAAACAGCGCGTAATCGGGATAACTCGTGATCACCGCCTGTTCGCCCCGGTAAACGTCGATCACGTAGGAAATGCTCTGGAAGGTATGGAAGCTGATCCCCAAAGGCAACAGGATGTCGAGCGGCTGCACGGCCGCGCCGGGATGGATCAGACTCAGCCAGGTCGTGCGTACAAAATTGGCATACTTGAACCAGCCGAGCAGCCCCACATTGGCGCACAGGCTGACAAGCAGAGCCATGCGCCGATGCCAGCCCGCGCGGCGGTGTATCCAGATGGCGGCGGCATAATCGATGGTGATCAGCCCCAGCAGCAGGATCAGGTATTTCGCGTTCCAGCTGGCATAAAAAAACAGGCTCGCGCCCAGCAGAAGGTAGCGGCGCGCGCCTTTGGGAAGCGCGTAGAACAGCACCAGGACGCACACCAGAAAAACCAAAAAAGGAATGGTGGTAAAGAGCAAAGGTCAGTTGCCGCCCAGGATGCCCGCGACCTGACGGGCCAGCATTTTCGAGAAGAGGGGGCGGCCGCGGCGGTTCAGATGCAATCCATCCGCAA
>JBDUBZ010000211.1:0-7137 GCA_040003745.1 Terriglobia bacterium | reverse complement strand
GTTGTGCCGCAGGGTTCGGCGGATGGAAATCTGACAGGCAAGAATGTTTTCGCGGCCGGCAATTACCAGATCGGCGGAGGCACCGCCAATCAGAGCGCCGAGTTTCTGGATGGTGTGCCGGTAAACATCACCTACGGCAACATCGTGGCGCTTGTGCCCACGCAGGATGCGGTCGCCGAGTTCCGCGTTCAGACAAACAACAATACCGCCGAATATGGCCGTTACACGGGCGGCGTTATCAACCTGACTTCGAAATCCGGCACCAACGTTTTCCACGGCGGTGTGTACGAGTTCCTCCGGAACAAAGTTCTCAACGCCACGGATTTCTTCTCGAATAAGAACGGGGTCGGCAAAGCGCCTTTCGTGCAGAATCAGTTCGGCGGCAATGTCGGCGGACCGATTCGCAAAGACAAGACGTTCTTCTTTTTCTCGTACGAGGGGTTCAGGGCGCGTCAGGGCGTTTTGTTTACGCGTACGGTTCCTCTTACCGAGCAGCTTCGCGGCGACTTCTCGAATTATCGGAATGCCGCCGGCGCCCAGATTCCGATCTACGATCCCCTTACCCAATGCGGCGCCTACAATAACCCTGCCTGCGGGGCGGCGACCATCCAGCGGTCTCAGTTTCCAAACAACGTGATACCGGCGAGCCGGATCAACCCGGTGGCGGCCAAATTTCTGGCTTTTCCCATCTATGCGCAGCCCACGGACCCGGGCCAGCCGAACACGCATAACTTCAACTTCAACCGCAACACCGCAACCGGCGGGGATAACGATCAGTACAACATTCGGGGCGATCACCAGTTGAGCGAAAAACAGCGGATGCTGGCCCGTTACACCCGCTGGAAATCGGCAAACCTGCCCGTCGATGTCTATGGCAACGGGCTCCGCAATGGCGACCCCTACTCTCCGGAATTTTTCGTTACGACGCAGGCAGTTCTTGCGGATACTTACGTGATCAATCCGCGCATGATTTTCGATATCCGGGCTGGTTTCACCCGCTGGTATTACACGCGAATTCCGGGCACTCTCGGACTTGATGGCGCAACCCTGGGCTTGCCCGCTTACTACTCGCAAATACCTGTTCTTAACGGTCTGGTCCCTTCGACCACGATTCCGGGCACCGCTGTGTCTTCGCCGACGCTGAATACCATCTCGACCGGCCTGCTGCTGGGACGCGACGATACGTATGCGCTGACGCCGACCATGACCTGGATCAAAGGCCGCCACACCCTCAAATTCGGCGCCGAGCTCCACAAGAACGAGCTCAACTATTTTCAGAACAATGCCCCCGGCGGCACTTATTCTTTCGACAATCTCTTTACATCGCAGAATGCCCTCAATTCCGGGGCTTCGGGCAGCGGACTGGCCTCCCTTGAACTCGGCTACCCCACCAACAACAGCACGCTCCAGACTTCGCTCTTCACGTTTGCGACGCTGTATTACCAGGGATATTTCGTCAGTGACACCTGGCAGGTCAACAATAAGCTGACTGTCACGCTGGGCGCGCGCTGGGAGATTCCCGGTGTCTACAGAGAGCGATTCAACAGGCAGGTCACATTCAACTTCTCCGAACCGAATCCCGCTTTGCAGGGAGTATTGGTCAACGGCAAGCCGGTGCTGGGCGCTTTCGACCTCGTCAAAACTCCGAATCATCCGGAGGCCGGATTGAATCCGGAAGCCTATAACCTGATCGCGCCGCGCGTGGGTATTGCTTACCGCGTCGACGACAAGACCGTGATTCGAACTGGCGGAGGCGTTTTCTTCAGTCCCGCCACCATCGCATTCCCGCAGGGTCCCTATGGCAATCCCTCGGCCTACTTCTCAAACCCCGTGGTGGGGACCATCGACAGTTACGTCACGCCCCTCGTTTCGCTCAGCAACCCGTTCCCGAACGGCATCATTGCGGCGCCCGGACGAAATCCCGCCTACCAGCAGGAGTTTCTCGGAACGTCCCTCGGCGGGCACGCCGACCCTTATCACACGAACCATTCCTACACGTATCAGTGGAACTTCACAGTGCAGCGCCAGTTCGGCGATCTCGCCGTCGAAGTCGGGTACTCCGGCCTGCGTGGGATTCACCTCGCCCTTGGCCGCCAGTACGATCAGATCGACCCTCAATATCTTTCGCTGGGCAGCCAGCTGAAGACCCTGGTGCCGAATCCTTTCTACGGGAAAGTTCTGTTCGGATCTCTGGCCCAACCGACTGTGCAGGCCGGCCAGTTGTTGCTGCCCTATCCGCAGTACACCAACCTTTCCGCTCCCGCCGATTACAGCGGCGACAGTACCTATCATTCCCTGCAGGCAAAGGCAGAGAAGCGGTTTAAGACCGGCGGCACGGTGCTGGCCTCTTACACGTTCTCAAAGATCCTGTCGAACGCCGAAACGCTGACCAGCTGGCTCGATTCACCCACGGGTGTCGCGGGAGTTCAGAACTGGTACGACCTGAGGGGGGAAAAAGCGCTGTCGAGCTTTGACTCGCGCCATCGTCTCGTACTCAGCTATGTCTATGATCTGCCCTTTGGTAAAAATCAGAGGTTCCTTTCCGGCGTTCGTGGCTTGGGAGACAGATTGGTCTCCGGTTGGGGAATCAACGGGCTGACGACGTTTCAGAAAGGGTTTCCGCTGGGCATCACGGCCACGCCTAATACCACCGGCCTGAACACAGGACTCCGGCCCAATGTAAAGGCCGGATGCGAGAAGACGATCTCGGGCCCCGCACAGGCCAGATACCTCCAATGGTTCAACACCTCCTGTTTCTCGTTACCGCCCGCCTACACGTTCGGAAGCGAAGACCGCACCGATCCCGAGCTGCGCGGTCCGGGGATTGCCAACTACGACTTTGCCGTCTTCAAGAAGACAGCGATTACCGAGCGCGTCAATGTGGAATTCCGCGCCGAGGCTTTTAACCTCTTCAATCGTGTTCAGTTTGGCGCTCCCAACCTGAGTTTTACTACGGCCGCAAACAATACCTTCGGCGCAATTTCATCGCAGGCGAATAGTCCGAGGCTGATGCAGATGGCGCTCCGGCTGCGCTTCTAGCCAAATGTGCGTGGCAGTTGGTACAAAGACTATATGTCGCAATCGGCTGCCACACTTCAACGAACACCAGAACTGATCGGACCTGAGGATTTCCTGCTGCGGCAGGGAATCCTCAGACTGCTCGCGGTTAAAGATTCCGACATCCGCCTGCTGACGCTCGAACAATCGCGCGATGCAGTGGATCAGGGACTGCACGCCGGGGGAGCATTTTCCGCCACCATTCCCCTGGTCGCCTTGTTTTACGGCGGGTTTCTGAATCTCGACATTGAGAATCCCACGCGGCGCGGACAGGATATGTTCACGCTGAGTAAGGGCCACGCGGTGGCGGCGCTGGCCGCGATCTACGCCGAGCTCGGGTATTTTGACCGGCGCCATCTCAAAAACTCGCGTTCGCATTCGAGCATTCTCAACGGGCATCCAGGACCCGTACTGCCCGGCGTGCAGATCGCGACCGGTCCTATGGGGCAGGGGCTCGGCGTCGCGCAGGGTTTCGCCATTGCCGGGCGCACTGCGCCGCGTTTCGATTCGTATGCCATGACGGGCGACGGCGAACTGCAGGAAGGTCCCATCTGGGAAAGCGTGATGTTCGCCGCGTCGAAACACCTGGACAACCTCTGCGTTCTGGTGGATCGCAATTACGGGCAGCTCGACATGGCGAACCGGATGGTTTTTCCGATGCCGGATCTGGCTCCCGTATTCGCCTCCTTTGGATGGAACGCGCATAATGTGGACGCCACCGATTACCCGGGCGTCTACGCGGCGCTCGAGCAGTTCCACTTCGGCCCGCGTAACGGCAAACCCACCGCGATCATTTGTCACGGCAGCAAGGGGTTCGGCGGTCTTTCGGATTTCCTGAATAAGCATAAGGTCACGACGAGCAATGCACTGGTCGAGCAGGAAATCGAACTGCAGCGGGAACAGCGCACACGGCGAGTGGCGGATTTCAATACTTTCTATGAAAGGCTTGAGAACAGCGACCGGGGAACGCAGATTCAGGAAGCGCTGAGGAAGCTGGCTTGCCGCATGCATCTCAGCGCGCACGGTGTGGCTGGCGGTGGCCTCGATCTGAACCAGGAGATCGGGCCCGTGCTGACGCGGAGGGCGGCGCCCCGGGATAAGAAGATCCGGTACAACGCAAGCGCGCTTCCGAAGATCGACACCAAGAAGGGATACGCCGCGAGCGACATCGTGACCGCGGCCATGAAGGTATTTGCACGCGATACTCGGGTGGTTTCCATCGACGCCGATCTGGGGACCACGAGCGGCCTTGAAGCGGGCGTCGGCGCGGTGGATCAGAACCGCGCCCTGAATGTGGGCGTCGCCGAGGCGAACATGAACCTGATCGGCGAAGGCCTGGCCGCTCTGGGCTGCAACACTTGGGTGAGCACTTTCTGTCCTTTCTTCGACTGGAAGGTTTTGCGGCGCATCGCGGTGGGCCAGCAGGAACGTCTGGAAGCGATCGCGGCGGAAGATGGCTGGCTGAGCGAAGGTCACGGGCTCGATCTGACCATGCTGGCGACGGCGGCGAATTTCGAAACCCGCACGAACGGCGCCACGCATATGGGCAACGACGACAATGTGTTGTTCGATGCCATCGCGCACCTGCAGATCGTCGATGTATCGTGCCCGCAACAGATGCTGTCGCTGATGCGATGGATCATGGACGGCAACCGCGGACTGCTTTATGTGCGGACGATGCGTACGTCATCGGCGGTACTCTACGGCGACGATTACCAATTTGAGTTTGGCCGGGGCGCGGTACTGCGCCAGAGTGACGACGACCGCGTGGCGATTGTGAGCAGTGGCCGGGGTGTGCACGAAGCACTGGCGGCGGCGGACCTCTGCGCGAAGTCTGGTGTATCGGTGCGTGTTGTTGATATGCCCTCGATTGATGCCGAATTGCTGGGCAAATTGTATGCATGGGGCAAGCCGTTAATCGTCGCGGAGCAGAACAACGGATTCATCTGGCAGAACCTGCTGAAGGTTTTATACCGCCAGGGAGTGGTCATGGACTCACGGCGCATTATCGCTATCAATTCGCTCGACCGCGATGGCCGCGCGCAGTTCATCCATTCCGGTACCTATGAGGAACTCGTCAACGCGTTCGGGCTCTCGGGAGAGCTTCTGGCAGCGCGTATTCTGGAGTTGATATGAGCGTACCCACACTGCATGAAAGCGAAGTCGAAGAGCTGGATATTCCTGGGCGGCATTTGCGCTGGCTGGTCGCCGAAAGCGGGCTCAAAGCGGAGCATTGTTCGGCCTGCGTGATTCGCGTTGGGCCGGGGGATAAAGTCTCGCCCGCTCACAGCCATCCCGAAGGCGAGGAAGTCATTTACATCATGACGGGCAGCGGGCGCGTTCTGGTGGATGGGGACGTCTCTCCGGTGAGAACCGGTTCCGTGGTTCTGTTTCCGCAGGGAAAGCCGCACATGCTGCACAATACCGGCACTGACGAGATGAAGGTCGTCTGCTTCTTCGCCCCGGCGACGAGTCTGGCCAATTACAAGATCCACGAAGGCATCGATTTTCCCGATTAGCGTAGGGCTGATATTAAGAGGGAAATGAGAATCCCGGTCGCCGTTGGGCTCGTCGCAGTGGTGTCCGCGAGTGCGCAGGTACCGCGCACATGGACACAATCCGCCGTCGATTCCCTCGAATTGCCGCTGGCAAGAGCGGAATTCTCACCGGTACACATTGGGGAAGACGGCTATTACAAGATTCCCGAACGTGTTCTTTACAAAACGTATCCGGTCTACGCCCCGGCAAACGAGCCCGCCGGGTATATGGACTGGCTTAAATCGCGCGACCCCGAAGTCGCTTTCGACGCCTCGAAGCTGAAAACCCAGGAGCAGTGGATACAGGCCGGCGAACTGGTTTTCAATGCGCCGACGTCTTTCGGGCCTATGTTCTTTGGGCCGGATAACCTGCGCGACCCGGCGTTCTATAAAGCCGCTGGAATGCCTATCGCGAAAGATGGCACGATTCCATTTGCGCGCTGGGTTGTCCGCAAAAAGGGGACGGTCGAATTAGGCTCCATGGGCTGTAATACATGCCACACGCGCGTTCTGGGGGACGGGACCATAGTGCCAGGGGCGCAGGGCAATAATCCCAACGACCGGCAGGGCGCCCTGTTGCTGCGCGCGTCCGCAAAGATGATGGGTGAGCAAAAGGCCCTTGAGCGTGTCCGTGGTTTCGCACGGCAGTTCGAAATGCCATGGGTGACCGGCGATATTAACCAATTGACCCGGACCATGTCGCTCGAAGGGTTGATCGGCGCGGGCGAAGCGATACCTCCGGGTGTTTCGGCGCGCGCCAACACCAGCATGTTGCTTCCGCCGCAGATTCCCGATCTGATCGGCGTTAAGGATCGGAAGTATCTCGATCACACAGGGTACGTGCGCCAGCGGGAGATCGGCGATCTCATGCGCTATAGCTCGCTCGCGCAGGATCTGTTTACTCAGGATCGCTATGGTTCGAACTCTCCGGCGGAACCCAGGCCTCCCTCGGCGCGATACAGCGATGAGTCGCTGTATGCACTCGCCAGGTATATCTATTCGCTCGAGCCGCCTGCCAATCCGAACCGTTTCGATGCCGCGGCGGCCCGTGGATCTAAAGTGTTCGAAGGGGAGAAATGCGGAACCTGTCATACCGCGCCTCTCTACACGAGCAATAAGCTGGTTGCCGTGGATGGGTTTGAGGCTCCACGGGAAGGCGTGATCGCCGCAGACGTAATCCCGGTCCGCGTTGGTACTGACCCTCGATACGCCACCGACAGCCACAAAGGCACGGGTTATTACAAGGTGCCTTCGCTGAAGGGCGTCTGGTATCGGGGCCCGTTCGGACACAACGGTTCTGCTGCAACGCTTGCGGAGTGGTTCGATCCGGCGCGGCTCGATGCCGATTATATACCGGGAGGGTTCAGGGGCTTCGACGGTAAAACGCGCTCGATTCCTGGCCACCCATTCGGTTTGCGCCGGTCGAAAGCGGAGCGCGAAGATCTGATCGCCTTTCTTCGCACCCTTTAGAGCGTCACTGTTTTAGGATGTCAAGGCAAAGTAGAAAGTTCCGCTTCCGAGCAAAGTAGAACGTTCCGGTTTT
>JBDUBZ010000210.1:0-7181 GCA_040003745.1 Terriglobia bacterium | reverse complement strand
CCCGAAGCCTGACGGATCTCTCAGTGGGCAGAAATAGGGGCATCGCTCCTATTGCTTTGGGCTGGGCGACCGTCTCCTGCCCTTTGTCACTTCGAAATTTTCAGGAGGAATCGCCTCAGCAAGCAATGACAAGTTTCCTGCCGTCGAGCGTCGTTCCGGGTAACGCTGGCGCTGAGCACTGGCGGACCCCTCGAATACTGTACGATTGCCGTTCAATAGGTTTATTTTCCGGTTCATTAAAGGTGGGACCGGGCACGGTCCCGCGCTACAATCGTTCCTTATATGTTCCAGGGCCTTGAACACACAGCGATATCGACACCGAATCCGCAAAAACTCGCCGAATGGTATGTCGAGCATCTCGAGTTTCACATCAATTTCACTTACGCGGGCAATTATTTCGTGAAGGCCGCCAACGGCAGCATGCTCGAAATCATACCCGCCGACAGGCCGCTCGCAGCGCCGCAGACTCCCGCCAACAACAAAGACGGCGGGATCCGTCATCTGGCTATCATGAGCGACAATTTCGATGCGGCCTACAAGATGCTGGTCGACAAGGGCGTCAAGTTTGTGGGCGAGCCTTTCGAGAACCAGGGCAACCGGCTGGTGTTTTTTAACGACCTCGACGGCAATCTGCTGCACCTGATTCAACGCGAAAAGCCTCTTCCATAAAGGCGATCCTTCCCGATCGTGCTGCGCCGCGTCTTCAAGGCATTCGAATATCGCAATTTCCGGCTGCTGTGGTTCGGCGCCTGCACATCGAGCATCGGCACGTGGATGCAGGAGATCGCGCAGAACTGGCTGGTTCTCGAGATCACGAAGTCGCCATTCCTGCTGGGCGTTGACGCGTTCCTGGGCGATATTCCGGTCCTGCTGTTCTCGCTGGTGGGCGGGGTGGTGGCGGACCGGATGGATCGCCGCTACCTGCTGATCTGCTCACAGCTGGTGCAGATGCTCTCCGCGTTGACGCTGGCGCTGCTGATTGTGGCGGGGAAGCTTCAGGTGTGGCACCTGCTGGTGTCTTCGTTCGTGGTGGGCACGGCGCAGGCCTTTGGAGGGCCGGCGTATTCGGCGCTGGTGCCCTCGCTGGTTGAGAAGGAAGATCTGCCGAATGCCATTGCGCTGAATTCCATTCAATTCAATCTGGCCCGCGTGATTGGGCCGGTGCTGGGCGGACTCGCACTGAAGTATGTCGGGTCCGCATGGTGCTTCGGTCTGAATGCGTTGTCTTTTGTGGCTGTTATTTCGACCCTGCTGCGGTTGAATATAGACTTCAAACCGGTGCGCACCGGCGAATCGATGATGACGAGTATGAAGCAGGGCTTCACCTTCATCCGCACCAAGGCTGCGATGGGGACGCTCATCGTGATTGCTTTCTGCATGACCGCGCTCGCTATCCCCATGATTACGTTTCTGCCGGTCTTCGCGAAGTTTGTGTTTCAGAAAGACGAGATCACTTATACGTATTTTCTTGTCGCCTCCGGTCTGGGTTCGATCACCGGGGCGCTCACCGTGGCGGCACTGGGCAATATTCCGAATAAGGGGCGCCTGGCGCTCAGCATGCTGGTGGCGCTGGGGGCGGGAATCACCGGGTTTGCGATGTCGAAAAACATGGCGCTCAGCTGCGTGCTGCTGTTCTTCTCGGGCGCGGTGCTGATGTGCGCTTTTGCGATGATCAGTTCGCTGGTGCAGTTGATCACACCGAACGACATGCGCGGGCGGGTGATGAGCGTTTATAATGTGGCGTTCCGCGGGGGTATGCCGCTTGGAAGTCTCGCATCAGGATCTTTGATCCGGATCATTACGGCGCCCGTCGTGCTTTCGATTAACGGCATTGTGCTGCTGGCTCTGGGCCTCTATTTCCTGCTCGTGCAACGGCGCGTGGCAGCATTATAGGTAGAGATATGAAGATCGTATTTGTGTGCCTGATGGCGTGCGGGCTGCTAAACGCGGCGGAAGATTTAGCGAAGCTGCGCGACCGGCAGGACCGGGCGGGCCTCGACAAAGCCGCAGCCGCTCTGCACGCGGAAGCCGAGAAGTCGCCCAAAGACGCCCATCGCTGGTATCAGGCTGCGATGGCGTATTCCTACAGCGCCGAAGTCGCTTACGAACTACGCGACAAGCAGGCTTCGGAGCGCGCCGCCGTCGCCGGAGTTGCGGATGCCGAGAAGGCCGTGGCCATCAACAACAAGGTGGGCGATTATTACCGCGTGCTGGGGACGTTGTGCGGTCAGGTGATTCCGGCGAACCCGATCATGGGCGCGCTGGCCTATGGGAAACGCGCGAAGGAGGCCCTCGATCAGGCGTTGCTGATGGATCCGAAATCGGCCCGCGTGCATGTCGCGCATGGAGTCGGATTCTAT
Organism: Terriglobia bacterium; assembly: GCA_040003745.1. Lineage (GTDB taxonomy): Bacteria > Acidobacteriota > Terriglobia > Bryobacterales > Bryobacteraceae > BOG-234. The sequence continues at coordinate 4,821 of JBDUBZ010000210.1, read as the reverse complement.
TACCTGCCGACGAACTTTGGCGGCGGGCCCGACAATGCAATAAAAGATTATCGGGAGGCGATTGCGCTCGATCCGAAATCGGCCGAAGCCTATCTGTGGATGGGCGTGGCGTACGCCAAACAGCATCAATATCCACAGGCTCGCGAGGCCTTTAGCAAGTCCCTGCAACTGGACCCCGACCGGTTGTGGACCAAACAGCAACTCGCGAAGCTTCCGGCAAAATAGGCGGTGGGGCTGGCGTTAATTCCGGCTGTTCGTGGAGCGAGGTTTGGCGTTCGTTACCCAGCGAGTTTCCTGGATGCGCGGCGCACGGCATAGATTACCTTTGGATGGGAGAGAACAGCCCGGCGGCGGTGGATATCCGTACCGCGACTGAGCGCTGGAAGCTTCACTTCGAGGCGGAGCAGGGAAGTGGCAGGCTCTACAGAATCGATGACCAGTTATTACCTCGGCGTTGATGGCGGGCAATCGAGCACGACGGCTGTTATCGGCGATGCGGACGGCCGGATTGTGGGCTGGGCAAGCGCGGGCCCCTGCAATCACGTGGGCGCCGCCGAGGGCCGGGCGAAATTTCTACGGGTCATGCGGGAGTGTTTGTCGCAGGCTGCGGTGCGAGCGGGCCTGAGCGCGGATAAGCCGCAGTTCCACGCCGCCTGTCTCGGGATGAGCGGTGGTCCCGACGATAAGAAAGCGCTGCTTGAAGAGCTGATCGCCGCCGGCCATCTGGTGGTGACGAACGATGCCCGCATTGCGCTGGCCGGAGCGATGGGCGGCAGCCCAGGCGCGATTGTCATCGCCGGCACCGGCTCCATCGCATTCGGAGAAAACGCCCTGGGCGAGACGGCGCGCGCCGGGGGCTGGGGATATGTATTCGGCGATGAAGGCGGAGCCTTTGACATTGTGCGGCAGGCGGTGCGGGCAGGGCTGCGCGAATTCGAAGGCTGGGGGCCGAGAACGGCGCTGACACCCGCGCTGCTCGAGGCCGCAAACTGCTCGAACGCCAATGAGTTGCTGCATGCGCTCTACACCACGGAGTGGCCGAGATCGCGGACCGCCGGCCTCGCGGTACTGGTCGACCGGATTGCCGAGGCGGGGGATCCGGTCGCCCTGGACATCATGCACACGGCGGCGGACGATCTGGCGGCGCTGGTGGGCAAGGTACGGCCGCAGCTGTGGCGCGAGGGCGAGGTGCCGGCGGTGTCGTGGATCGGCGGTGTTTTTCAAAGTGCGATGCTGCTGAAGCGGTTTCGCGCAGTGGTTGAGCTGGAAGGAATTATCGCGGCTGCGCCCCGGCACAGCCCCGCCTGGGGAGCGCTGCTGATTGCGCGCAAGGCCGCCGGATTGCCGCCAGTACCTCTATACCTGCGGGATTGAGGAAATATCAGCGTTCGCGATATACTGCGCCCATACTCCCCACTATGGCCCAGAGTACCTCCATCTCGTCCATTGGACAGATCGCACTCAGCGTGACCGATCTTGCACGGGCGACGGCGTTTTATCGCGATGTCGTCGGCCTTCGGTTTCTTTCCGAAGCCGCCAATATGTCGTTCTTCGACTGCGCCGGCGTCCGGCTGATGCTGAGCGCGTCGGACAAACCGGAATCGACTTACAGCGCAATCATCTACTACAAGACGGACGACATCCAGGGAACCTGCGAACAGTTGAAGAGGTGCGGCGTGGTCTTTGAGGCTCCGGCGCGCATGATCGCCAAAATGCCCGATCACGAATTGTGGATGGCGTTCTTCAGAGACTCGGAAGGCAATCTGCTGGGGTTGATGAGCGAAGTCCGCTAGTTTTTTGAACGGGTGTGGCGTGTAAACAATCGGAAAACTTCCCCGAGCGCAATCGATACGTTCACCAGACCCACGCCGCTGACTCCCCCCCTGAGATAAGGGTTGTTCCAGAGCTCGCGCCAGGCCGTGAGCACGCGATCCGGAGCGGCGATCGAAAAGTAGTTTTCGGTCCACCATTCGGTCCACGGGTAGATGAGGAGAAAGAGGCCGAGCTCGAGGCAGAAAATAATAAAAAGGATCGACGACAGCCGCTGGAACCAGACGGGACCGGACGGTTCTGGCAGGGGACTGGGTGCGACCGCTTGTTCCTCGCTCACGGTAAGTAATCCATGGCTCAGACGGCGGCGAACATCTCCATCTGACGATCTCGGGCAAACGGGCAGTAGAACGCATGACGGCGCACAGGTTCGAAGCTGAACCGATGAAGCGGCGTGGGGCCCAGACGCTGGAGGGCGGCCAGGTGGTCCGGCGCCGTATATCCTTTGTGGCTGGCGAGGCCGTATTCGGGGTAGAACTTATCCCATTCGCGCATCATCTGGTCCCGATAGACCTTGGCGAGGATCGACGCGGCGGCAATGGCGTGGCAGCGCGCATCGCCCTGGGGAAGCGGGTGCTGAGGGGCGGCGATATCGAGACCGACGGCATCTACCAGCACGTATTCGGCCCGGGGTCGCAGTTGCTCGACGGCCATTTTCATAGCGAGGCGCGAAGCTTCGTAGATGTTGATGCGGTCGATAGTGACGGCGTCGACGGCGGCGACGGACCAGGCAATGGCGCGCTCGCGAATACGCTCGGCGAGCACCTCGCGCCGGTCGGGCTCAAGCTGCTTGCTGTCGTTTAGTCCTTTGATGGGGAAGTCGGGCGAGAGGATTACGGCACCCGCGACCACGGCGCCGAACAGGGAACCACGGCCAACCTCATCGGCGCCCGCGATGAAGCGAAATCCGCGCGCGCGCAGTTCGTTCTCGAGAGTGCCCTGGCACTTCCACTCCCGAAGCTTCGGCGATTTCGCTGGCTGTGTTACGGCACGGCCCATTGAAGGGACCCTGTCCAGAACTAGGTGCGTTCCTTGAGGCGAGCGGCTTTGCCCTTGAGTTTGCGCAGATAATAAAGTTTGGCGCGGCGCACGCGGCCGGTGCGCACGATATCGATGTGATCGATGATGCGCGCGTTCAGTGGGAAAATGCGCTCGACACCATGGCCGAAGCTGATCTTGCGGACGGTGATGCTTTCGCCCATGCCCGTGTTGTTGCGCGCGATGACGACGCCTTCGAACACCTGCAGGCGCTCTTTATCGCCTTCCTTGATTTTGACGTGGACTTTGATGGTGTCGCCCGGACGGAAAACGGGGGTATCGGAGCGAAGATTCTTATCGATGTACTTTTGCAATAAAGCGTTCTGCATTTCGGGGCCCTTGGGTGAGGTGGGGTTAATTCCTTATATTACTACAGTTCCAGTGCGAACTTAGCCTGGAACTCCAGTTGGGTCACAAACGGGGCGCCCAGGACGGGAGTGCAACGCGAAAAGGGACGAGCAGCCGCTATACTCCTTGCTCGCGGAACCGTCAGGCCGCGCACACGACGTATAGATTCCAGCCTACGGCTTTCAGCGCGGCTTCGATCTTCTTCGGCGCCGTCGTGTGATCCGGATCGAGCATCCTGCGCACCACGGTTTCACGCACGCCGAGCCGCCGCGCCAGTTCGCTGTTTGAGACGTTCTGCTGCGTCAGGGCCTCATAAAGTGCAATCTTGGGCGCAATCCAGAGCGGCACTGAAACCGAATACTGCCGCGCCGTGGGCAGCGACGGCACCGGGATTGGCCTGCGCTCCGCCAAGGCGAAGGCGAGCCACGAGGCAAGGCAATCGACCGCCTCGTTGAGCGCTTCATCGAGAGTTGCGGCTCCCGTTATCGCTCCCTCCAGATCGGGGAACTTTACCACGAAGTCTTTCTCTTTGGGGTCCTGGCGAATGGTCGCCGGGTATCGCATCTCAAGCATTATTCACCTCTTCCGCCGTTACGCCCAGCTGTTTGCACATCTCGTTCAGGAGCCCTTTGCCGACCTCTTTTCTCAGATCCTTGAGGGTGGTCGATTTGTCGCCTAATCTGAGACGCCCGTGGCTTCCTTTGCCGTGGCTGGGATCCCAGCTCACCCTCTGTTTCCGAGCTTTGCCGAGTTTCTCCACTTTACGCCTGAACTCTGAACCCTTCACCGTATTCATCCTCGCACAGAAGTGTGCGAGCCATCATAAATTCAGCGCCAAGAACGTGTACTTCCGATAATGTATATTATGTCAAATTCTGCCGTTGGATGAACTTCAACGCTACCGAGTTCAGGCAATACCGCAAACCCGTGGGCGGTGGGCCGTCATCAAAATGCCCAGCTGTGATCCGGATATTGAACGATGTTCTCGTTCGCCATCGGAGCGGAAAAACTCGGCCAGCCCGTGCCTGACGAAAACTTCGTTCCGGAATCGAACAGCGCAGTGGCGCAGCAGACGCAGCGATACAATCCATCCCCGTGAAAATTCCAGTATTCTCCAGCAAAGGCCAGTTCCGTATCCGCGCGACGAGTCATCGTGAATTGGTCTACTGCAAGAATCTTCCTCCACTCCGCGTCAGTCCTGCGGATGGCAGGTACTTCGGAAATGGCGATCAGCCGACCGGCTCCATCGAACTCGGCTATGCGTACCGTGGGCGGCAGGCGGCTTACAACCTCCGCGCCGAAATGATTCACAGCCGCAAGCCAGCCGGTGGCGCCGGTCAGGCCTACGCCGATGAACACCCGCCGGGCGATATCCATATAGGTCAGAGCCGCGTCTGGCCAAGAGCGATTATCCGGCCGTCGGACTTCGCCATGAATGCGACAACACGCGTTTTCTCGTGGGTGTCCGCGAGATTGAGCCTGGTTTCACCAAGGTTGCCACGGCCGATGGAGTAGACGACCGCGACATGAGACAAGCCGCGCCCGGCGTTCTCGCCATTCAATACCTGGGATTTGACGGAATCGTGAGCGAGCGCGATGTAGAGC
>JBDUBZ010000209.1:0-7243 GCA_040003745.1 Terriglobia bacterium | reverse complement strand
GTGCAGCTCGCAGACATGACGGGCCCCTACAAACGCTCCAAGTTCCTTGCCGAGCAGGTGGCTCTCGAATACGCCCACAAAGGCTTTCCGGTCGTGATCGTGAACCCCACCGCGCCCATGGGCGATCACGATTTCAAACCCACTCCCACCGGCCAATTGGTGCTCGATTTTCTCACCGGAGCCATGCCGGCTTACATCGATACCGGCCTCAATATCGTTAAGGTGCGCGATGTGGCCGAAGGGCATATACTCGCTTGCGAACGCGGCCGCATAGGAGAGCGTTATATCCTTGGCGCGGAAAACATGACGCTCGGACAAATCCTCCGCGAACTCGCTTCCATCACGGGCCTCAAAGCTCCGACGGTAGAACTGCCCTACTTCGTCGCGTGGACTGCCGGGGTAGTCACAACCGCCTGGGCGCAGCTCACCGGAACACCGCCGCGCGCCCCGCTCGAAGCCGTTCGGATGGCGAAAAAGCGCATGTGGGTTTCGCATGCGAAGGCCGCGCACGAGCTCGGCTATGCCCCCGGTCCCGCGCACGAAGCGCTGAGCGAGGCCGTAACCTGGTTTTCCAACTTTACGCGGGCAAAGGCCGCGGCTTGACCAGGCCTCTCCTCTTTATTGCAGCCGATCCTCGTGAATGCCTGCCGTGGGTCGCGCGCTGGGACGAATCGCACGCCCTGCCGCTTCCCGTCCACTGGGCGCGCGCCGGCAAATGGCAGGGACGCGCCGTGATCGCAATCGCCAACGGCGCCGGCGCCGTACGCGCCGCCGCGGCAGTAGCCGCCTCCCCGGAGCCTTCCGCCATCTGCAGCATCGGCTTCTGCGGAGCTCTCGACGAAAGCTTGCTCATTGGCGAGATCTTCGTGGCCACCGAAGTTCGCAATGGCACAAGAAATTATCGCGTTATCACTCCAACCGCCCCGCCGGCCAGAACGGGCGTGCTGATTTCTAATAAACTCATCGTGCAGACGGCGGCTGAAAAAAAGAAATTGCGCGAAATGGGATGTCACATCGTAGAAATGGAAGCCGCGTCGGTGGCGCGCGCATCAGAGGATTTGAGAGTGCCTTTTTATTGCATTCGCGCCGTCAGCGACCTTGCCAATGAGGATTTTGCCAACGATTTTAATTCTTTCCTGATGCCAAACGGCCGGTTCAGTGTCCCGCGTCTCATCCTGGGCGCTCTTCGCAACCCGGTAGTCCGATTCGGAGAATTAATCCGCTTGTCCCGCCGCACCGCGCTCGCATCCAAAAACCTGGGAGACTTTCTTGCCGCCTGTGCTTTCTGATGTGGCGGTTCCCGATCAAATGCGGGCAGCCGTTTATCGCGGCAAGAGCGTCGTCTCCGTAGATCGCGTCGACACGCCGCGCATCGGCGCCGGTGAAATCCTGATCCGTGTCGAAGCCTGCGGCGTCTGCCACACCGATCTTAAGAAGATCGAATACGACCTGCTCACACCACCCCGCATCTACGGCCATGAGACTGCCGGCGTGGTGGCCGATGTCGGCTCGGCGGTTACGAAGTATCGGCCGGGCGATCGCGTGGTTGTCTTCCACCATATTCCCTGCGGCGAGTGCTTCTATTGCGAACGCAGGCTCTATGCCCAGTGTCCCGTCTATAAAAAGGTCGGCGTTACTGCCGGCTTCGAGCCCGCCGGTGGCGGCTTCGCCCAATACGTCCGCGTGATGGACTGGATCGTCGAGCGTGGCGTCGAAAAAATTCCCGATGGCGTTTCCTTCGAGACCGCGGCCTTCGTCGAGCCGGTCAACACCTGCGTCAAGGCTGTCGAGCAGTGCGATCCGCTTCCCTCGGACGTCGTTCTGGTGCAGGGCCAGGGTCCCATCGGCCTGCTGTTCACCATGCTTCTGAAGCTCAGAGGCTGCACGGTGGTCACAACGGATGCCATCGCCTCACGCCGCGAGTTGTCGAAGCGATGCGGCGCGCACTATGCTCTCGATCCCCTTACCGACGATGTCCGGAGCGTACTGAAAAAGCAGACCAGTGGCCGTGGCGCGGATATGGTCTTCGTCGCTACCAACGTTCAGGGCCTGGTCGAAGAAGCGATCCGCTGCACCCGCCCCGGCGCAAAAATTATGCTTTTCGCCCAGACTTCCGACCGCGAGCGCATCGAGCTCTCCGGCGCCAGCATCTGCGTGGGCGAGCGTTCGCTGCTCGGGTCGTACAGCGCCTCGGTCGATATTCAGAGGGAAGCGGCGGATCTTGTTTTTAGTGGTAAACTTCCGGTAAATTTACTCATATCTCATAGAGTGCCTCTTGATAAGATCGAGTTTGCGTTCAGGCTCGCAACGCATCCGAGTGAGTTCCCGAACGAGAACCCGCTCAAAATTATCGTGCAGCCGCAGGAGTTGGCAGATTGCCGTCGGGAATTTTAGGGACTAACGACACCATGCTCGCAGCCGTGCTCTATGGCAAAGAGCACGTGCAGCTGGAACGCGTCCCCGTGCCCGATGTGGGCCCGGACGACCTTCTGGTGCGTGTCCGCGCCGCTCTCACCTGCGGTACAGATATCAAGGTTTTCCAGCGTGGCTACCACGCGCGCATGATCTCGCCGCCCGCGCTTTTTGGTCATGAGCTGGCGGGCGATATCGTCGCCGTAGGCTCCAACGTGAAAGGGTATGAGCTGGGCCAGCGTGTTGTGGCCGCCAATTCCGCGCCCTGCCTGCAGTGTTTTTATTGCCGCCGCGGACGTCTCAATCTCTGCGAAGACCTGCTTTTTAACAACGGAGCCTACGCGGAATTCATTAAAATTCCCTCACGTATCGTCCGCCTCAACACCTACATTATTCCGCCGCATCTGGATTATCGCGATGCCGCTTTAGCCGAGCCGCTTGCCTGCGTCGTCAAGGGTATTGAGGATACGGGCATGCGCCCTGGGGATACGGTCGTCGTCCTGGGAGTGGGGCCCATCGGATCCATGTTTATCCGTCTCGCCCGGCTGCGGGGCGCGCGCGTCATTGCTGTCGGCCGCCGCCGCGTGAGGCTCCGGCGCGCTATCACTCTGGGAGCCGATCGCGTGCTCGCCACCGAAGAAACCAACAATCCCGTAGCGGCGGTTCGTGAGCTCACCGGCGGGCATGGCGCCGATATCGTTATTGAGGCCGTGGGCAAGGCCGAAACCTGGAACTGGGCTGTCGAAATGCTGCGCCGCGGAGGCACCGTCAACTTCTTCGGCGGCCCGCCCACCGGCACTAAAGTGGAACTCGACACCAACCTGCTGCACTATTCCGAAATCACCTGTAAGGCCAGCTTCCACCACACCCCCGCCACCATGCGCGAGGCTCTCGACATCATTGCCAGCGGCGGCATCTCCGCCCACGATTTTGTGGATGGCGAAGAGCCCCTTCATAACCTCTCGAGCGTGCTGTTCCGGCTTGCCGAGGGGAGCAGTACTCTGAAGACCGCGATCATCCCGTAGCGATGATCACGGCCGAACTTCTTCCGCGCGATTTCGTCGCCAGCGAAGTTGCCCTCTCCCGTCACTGGAGCCTCGCCGATTCAGAACACTACACGCGCTGGCTCGCCACCCACCACTACGAGAATTTCCACGTCGTCAGTTTCCTGCTCCCGAAGCATCTGCATCAGGATTTCTATAACGTCTACTCTTACTGCCGCTGGGCGGACGATCTGGGCGATGAGATCGGCGACACCGCCGAAAGCCTGCGGCTGCTCGCATGGTGGCGCTGTGAGCTCGATCGCATGTATGACGGCGAAGCCACTCATCCCGTCTTCATCGCCCTGCGCGGCACTGTCCGCAAGTACGACATCCCGAAGCAGCCGTTCGCCGATCTCGTCCGCGCCTTCGTTCAGGATCAGACCGTCACCCGTTACCAAACCTGGGACGAGGTACTCGATTACTGCGTCTATTCCGCCAACCCGGTCGGTCGCCTGGTGCTCTACCTGGGCGGATATTCCGATGCCGGGCGCCAGCGGCTTTCCGATGCCACCTGTACGGGTCTGCAGCTCGCCAACTTCTGGCAGGATGTCATCGTGGACCAGCTCAAAGACCGCGTCTACCTGCCGCTCGACCTGCTCGCAAAACACAACTACACGGTGGACGATCTCTTCGCGCATCGTTTCGACGGCCGTTTCCGGGAGATCATGCGCGAGGCCGTCGCTCGCGCGCGCGGCTTTTTCGAAACTGGCCTCCCGCTGGCCCGCATGGTGAATAGGAGGCTCTCCATAGACCTTGAGCTCTTCAGCCGCGGCGGCATGTGCATCCTCGACAAGATCGCGCAGCAGGATTTTGACGTTCTCTCGCGCCGCCCGAAAGTTTCAAAGGTCGACCGGGTGCGTTTGCTTGTCGGCGCCGTTGCGAGCGTGGCCTTCACAAGGGCCGCATGACGCCGCTCGAAGATTCTTATGCGTACTGCCGCGAGGTTGCAAAGAAGCGCGCCAAAAACTTTTATTATTCCTTCGTGCTGCTCGACGCCGGGCGTAAGAACGCCATGTGCGCGGTCTACGCCTACATGCGTTACTGTGACGACCTGAGCGACGAGCCCGGCGCCACACGCGACCCCATGGACCGATGGCGCTCCGCCCTGACCAGCGCTCTCGCGGGTCAGCCCGATTCGAATCCGCTCTGGCCCGGCTTTCTCGATACCGTCCGCCGTTTCCATATTCCGCACCAGTATTTCTTCGACATGATCGACGGCGTCACTTCCGATCTGGATCCGAAGCCCATCGAGACCTTCGGCGATCTTTACCGCTACTGCTACCGCGTCGCGTCTGTCGTAGGTCTGACCTGCGTTCACATCTTCGGCTTCACCACGCCCGAAGCGCTGCCGCTCGCGGAAAAATGCGGAGTCGCTTTTCAGCTGACCAATATCCTCCGGGACATCCGTGAAGACATCGGCCTCGGCCGGATCTATCTTCCGGCGGAAGATCTGGACCGCTTTCAAGTCACTGCCGAAGACTTGAAGCTCGCGCGCCGAACCGAGCGTTTCGGAGCGCTGATGGAATTTGAAATCGACCGCGCCCGCCGCTACTACCGCGAATCCGCGCCGCTGCTCGACATGATCCAGCCGAAGTCAAGAGCTTCGCTGCAGGCCCTGATTTCGATTTACTCCAACCTGCTGGACCGCATCGCCCAGTCCCATTACGATGTGCTCTCGCGCCGGATTGCCCTGTCCACGGCGGAAAAGCTCTGGATCCTGTTGCGCGCTTCGTGTCTGCGCGCTTCGCGGCCTACCGTTTGACGGCTTGCTAAACTGAAGTTCTTCCTATGGGGGCGCTTAGCTCAGTTGGTTAGAGCGTCTGGTTTACACCCAGAAGGTCCGCGGTTCGAGCCCGCGAGCGCCCACCATTCCCCTCTAACCTGGCGTACGGTCTTCTTTTTCTGGACTCCCCCCCTCCCTATAGGGGTTAAAGGATACTCTGCGGTGATTGAATGCCTGCACCCTTCAAACTCGCTGCCATGCGCTCGAGCGCGGCGCGGTGAATTTGGGAAACACGGCTCTCATTAATTCCCATGGACTCGCCGATTTCGCGCATTGTTTTCTCGCCCTCATAGTAAAGGCGAACGACGGCCTGATATCGCTCCGGCAGTGTTTTCATGGCTGTGGAGAGAACAGACTTTAGCTCTCGCTGTCCGGTCAGCACATCCGGGTTCAGAGTATCGGCCGCGGGGAATTCGGGGGTGCTCTGGTTCTCATCGTTTAGAGCGCGACTCGACGCGGAAAGCAACCCTACCATGCGAAGCTCGATGGCCACCTGGCGCCACCGATCGACATTCATCCCCATTTTGTCTGCCAGCTCCTGCTCCGTGGGATTCCGCTCCATTACCGCTGTGAGTTCGCGGGTTATCTCTTCAAGACGCTTATGGCGCTTGCGCAAATCCCGCGACGCCCAGTCCATATCGCGCAGACTGTCCAGGATAGAGCCCTTGATCCGATGCTTCGCGTAGCCCTGAAAACTGATCTGCTTGTCGCCGTCAAATTTATGCGCGGCGTCGAATAGACCCATGACCCCGGCATGAACCAGATCATCGAGCTCTACATGAGCAGGCAGGTTTTCATATACCCGCACGGCGATGGCCCGAACCAGCGGCAAATGTTTAAGTACGAGGGCGTCACGCTCCTCCAGGGAGGGCGCGGGACGTTCCGTGGCCACAGCGCGAGCCGAATCAGATCGTGTGTTTGGGGTGGGGGGCATGTCCGTTGGTTGACTCTCGCTTTTCGAGGCATACGGGTATACATTTCATTTTTTCGGCCACTACCACAGGTAGCGACGTTATCCGGGGATCCTTCCGGATACCTTGTGAGTAAACGCCAATGCAGTGCTGGCTGTGCCTGGAAAGCGTCTTTGAAAAGATGCCTGAATGAATGCTGGTGAAAGGCAATCTCGATTCCGGGTAGAATTGTCCTGGTATATTACCCGGTGTCCCTTGGGGAATAGATGCGGCTCGGACGCGTTCTGGTCTGCGAGACGAGTCACTAGAGGGCAAATTGCGCTGAGTCACAATGTACTTCCCAACCGGTCACTGCCATTGTGTGTCGGCCCCGGCCCGGTCGTTGGACGCTGATTGACGCTTCCGCTATCCCCATAGTTCACCGAGTAAAGGATCTCAGTAAGGCACCGGGCGATCGCCGACACTATGATTCGCGAAGCTCGCATGAAGGGACTCGAAATATATCGAAAAAATTCACGACGGAATAGGCACACGAGTGATGAGTGGGATTCCCGTTCATCTTTCTCAGATATGAGACTTGAATCCATTTCGGGTCCCGATTTGGCACAGATACGGGGCGTGCGCCGGTGCGCCCGCCAGGTCTGGAAAGTTCTGAGACGGCGAGGAATACCTTGCCGGCACTGAGTGGAAAAGAACCGGAACCGGAGGAACGCCCAGAGGGTCCCGCGCAGGCGTTACATACAAGGGAAAGACAATGAGATTGCGCATGGCGGACTGAGCGCAAACCAGAAATACAACCCGCTCGCGGATGTGACAGTGACCTTGCCCGGCGACTTGCCAACAGGTTCCGTTTTGAAAAAAGCGAGGCCCCCCGAACCGATATTTAGTACATTGGTTGAGAGAATATTACTATAGCTCCTGACAAAAGGAGAGGTATTACCCCTCCTGAGGTTTCCAATGACATTTAATTCAAAACAGTTTTACCCGCCGGCGCGTACTTTCAGCTCGGCAGCTCCAATAGGCAGCGGCTTCTTGAAAAAGAGCATGTTATGGGCTGCGCTTGGCGTGCTGTCCGCGTTGCCTTTGTTCGCCTC
>JBDUBZ010000208.1:0-7252 GCA_040003745.1 Terriglobia bacterium | reverse complement strand
GGCCGGGCTTTCCTCGAGCTGATAGAAATCCGTCAGCGAAAAGCCGCATCCCTTCTCAACCGTCGCGGCACTGCGATAAAAATTCGTCCCCCCGCCCCAGTAAAAGACCTCGGCGCCATCGCAGACCGCCAGGGTGTGCTCGTCGCCCGTATGCTCCTGCCGCATCTTCAATGGATGCTGGGCCGCGATCACAAAGTGCGATTCGCGGCGCACCTCTTTTTGCACGGTAGTGCTGAGGTTGACCTCCACACCCTCGGCCCGCCAGCTTTTCACAGTCCTCGCCGTCGCATTCACTTCGCGGAGCAGACGGAGTGCATCTCGATCCGTTTGAGAAAGCCCGGGGACCAGGGGGATGAGGGAGAAGATTGCGGCCGCGAGCCTCATTGATGTCGAAGTGAATGCCGTCGGCCCTATTCCGATTCCGCCTCGGGAATGCTTTGCGATTGCTCCTGGTCCAGCTTCAGTTGAGCGTCGAGTATCGCCATCCACCTGGCGATCAGCCCTTTCGGATCGGAAGCCAGATCGACGGGCTGCGTCTCGATATCGTCGATTCCGCGCCCGAAAACGGCGTCGATCCCCGTCGGCATGGGGCGAAGCTCCAGGCGGTTGCGGCGCGCTTCGAGGCGCAGGATTGTTCCGGCCCAAACCAGATTGATCTTAAGACGCCGTGCGTGCCCCGCCACGGTCACCTGCTGCATCAGCTTCTGGGTCCACGGGCTCTGCCGAAGCTTTTCCGCAGACTGAGCGGATGCACGCGCGGCCTTCCGCTCCCTGTCGCGGAAGGCGCCGTTATCGACGCCGCCCTCATCGCGGCCCTCCAGCGCCTTCAGGTCGTTTTCGAGGTTATCGAGAAAACTCATTCTTTACCAGTTTCGCAACCGCGCCGGCGCGGTTTTCTTATCCAGCCTTCTTTGACGACCTGGCGTGCGCGTCCCAGCGCCAGGGCTTTCTCCGGAACAGCGTCTGTAATCACGCTCCCGGCCGCAACATAAGCTCCCTCCCCAATTTCGAGAGGCGCGACGAGGGTGGAATTGCTTCCCACGAAAGCACCTTGCCCGATCAAGGTTGCGTGCTTCTTGTCTCCATCGTAATTGCAGGTGATGGTGCCCGCGCCGATATTTACGCCGGGCCCGATCTAAGCGTCGCCAAGGTACGCAAGGTGCATAGATTTCGAGCCCGCGCCGAAGTTCGTCTTCTTCAGCTCGACAAAATTTCCTACTTGCGCTGCCTCCGCCAGATGCGCCCCCATGCGCAGGCGGGTGAAAGGGCCCACGCGCGCGCGGTTATCGAGTCTCGAAGCGGAAACCATAGAGAATGGGAAGACCTCAACGTTGTCTCCCAGGTGCGAATTCTCAATAATCGAAGAGGCGCCGATGCGGCAATTTTCGCCGATGACGCTTAAACCTGTAATTCGCGCGAACGGTTCAATCACGGTGTCTATGCCGATGCTGACACCCGCATCGATCGTGACGGTCTCAGGCCGTTCGATAGTGACTCCGGAAAGCATCAGCTCGCGGGCGGTGCGTTCGCGCAGCAGGCGATCGGCCTCGGACAGTTCGACGCGATTGTTGATTCCCAGCAGTTCGTTCGAGTCTTCGATCTTCAGCGCCGTCACCCGCAGGCCCTCACCGATCAGGATGGCAATCATATCGGTCAGGTAATATTCGCGCGCCGGATTATCGGTACCGATACGATGCACATTCTTCCAGAACGCCTCGGCATCAAAGCAATAGAACCCCGCATTCATCTCGCGGATCGCCAGTTGTTCGGGCGTAGCTACTCTGTGTTCGACAATAGCCTGGACATCGCCACCCTGCTTGCGAACAATTCGCCCATACCCAGTGGGATCGTTGAGGTCGGTCGTAATCAGGGCCGCTGAGGAGCCGGTGTCCCGGTATAGCTTCAACAGGCTCTCGAGGGATTGCGCGCGAATCATCGGGCAGTCGCCATTGATCACCATCAACACGCCGCCCAACTGACGCAGGTGGGATTCGCCGCACATCACCGCATGCCCCGTCCCCGATTGCGTTGGCTGCGGGAATGACTGAACGCCGGCGGCATGCACAGTCGCCGCGACCGCTTCGGCCTGATGACCGACCACCACGAAGATGCGTTCGGGCGCGGCCACGGCACGCGCGGCTGTGATGGCATGTTCAATGAGCGTTCTGCCCCCCGCACGGTGCAGCACCTTCGCCATGCGGGATTTCATGCGGGTTCCCTGGCCGGCCGCGAGAATTACGATTGCAACGTCGTCGAACATTTTCTGATTATTTCGCAAGCATGGTCTAATTATTTCGCAGGCTCCCGCGTTCTCGTGCCCGCATGGCAAGCTCCAGCGTAACGGCTCCGATGGCTTCGGGGTTATGCCGTACCTTAGGGCCCTTTTGCAGCAGTTCGGCCTCAAGCACTTCGACCCCAAGGGCCCGCAGCGCGTCGAGATCGTTTTCCACTGGGGCAGCGCTTTCCGCAGCATAGCGGCGCCGCAGAAGCGGTCTGATAGAAGTGGTGTTGACAACCGCGCAATCTACCAGACCCGGGCCGCCGTGAGCGTGAATGGCGCGCACATGATCGCTCGCCCGAAAGCCAGTTGTCTCCCCGGGCTGGCACATCAGATTTACGAAGCAGGCCTTCAACGCGCGGGATTGCCGCATGGCTCGTGGAATGCCTTCCACCAGGAGATTCGGAATCACGCTCGTAAATAAGGAGCCGGGCCCCATTGTGATCAGGTCCGCCTGGGCGATCGCCTCAAGCGCCTCCCGCAGCGGGCGCGGGCGCGCGGGAATCATTCGAATCTCGAGGATCGGCCGCTTGCTGCGGCTGATTTTCGATTCCCCGCGGACGACGCGTCCACCTTCGAGGACGGCTTCGAGCGAGACATCGGCTGCCGTGGAAGGAAAGATTCGCCCGGCAATTTTCAAAACTTCGCACGACTTTCGTACGGCATCGGGAAAGTCCCCCGTTATTTCAGTCAACGCGGTCAGGAACAGGTTTCCGAAGCTGTGACCCTTGAGACCATGCCCCGCCTGGAAGCGATATTGAAAAAGCCTGGAAAGCAGAGCCTCATCCTCGGACAGCGCAACCATGCAATTGCGGATGTCGCCGGGCGGCAGGATGTCGAACTCGCGCCGGAGACGACCGGAACTCCCGCCGTCGTCTGAGACGGTCACGATAGCGGTGATATCCACCCGGGGGCAGTGAGCCTTGAGGCCGTTCAGGAGGGATGAAAGGCCGGTGCCTCCACCGATGGACACGATCCTTAGAGGCTCGGTCACGGGCTTGACGAAGCGCTTTGTCACAGCGGACACAGTCGAATCGTTGGGCGTGAGGCGCACCGAGGGACAGGGCGGCGCCTGTCAGCCGAGGAGTGCGCGCAGGTCCGGGCTTTGCGATGCCAGCCCTGCGAATTCGGGGTCTTGCCGTGCCAGAATTCGGTTCCGCGGTTCCAGATCGATGGCACGTTTCAGGTTCTCACACGCGCCGTTCCCGTCGCCGGCTAGCCCACAGCAAAGCGCCAGCGTAAAAAAAATGTGATCGCCATCGGGCTGCAGACCGATCGCCTGCGCGAACTGTGCCCGCGCCCGTTCAAAGTCGCGTGCGTTCAGCCGCTCCACCCCGTAGTTGAAGTAATCTTCCGCAGTCCGCAAGTCGAAGGTGGGCTTGTTAACTTTGCGCTGACAGATCTGCAGGTAGGATCTTGCCTTATCGGCTATGTGAGCGGCAGGGCCCTTTGCAGCTTCCTCAAAAGGCTCGCAGGCCTCGCGGAATTTCTGCTGAGTGAAAAGGGCGACCGCGGAGCTCCAGGTTTTCATCTGGAGTTCGGCGGGGCCGGGAGGCTCAAGTGTTGTCGTTGCCGATGCGCGCGCCGGGGGAGCCTTTTCGGCGGCCGCGGTGGGTTTCTTCTTAACAGTCATAGAAGGGCCCTCGCGGGCCGACGATTACGTGCAGGTGAATGGAGTTATAACAGAATGTCCGCGGCGCATGCAAGCGGCGGGTGCACAACACGACCCAGCGTTTGTTGGACGTGGATGCTGTTACCCTCTTAATGAATCGTCATGAGATTGCTTGCGGCATTGCTTCTTTGCGGCAGAGCCTTCGCCCAAACTTTCAGCGGCGCGGCGGACGCCGACGCCGCCATTGACCAGGCGATTCGCGAAAACAAGATTCCCGGGGCCGTTTTGCTGGTGGGGCAGCGCGGAACCATTGTGTATCGCAAGGCCTACGGCAATCGATCACTTCTGCCGTCGAAGCAACCGATGACGACCGACACGATTTTCGACATCGCGTCGCTCACGAAAGTCGTGGCGACCACAAGTTGCCTGATGCGCCTCTTCGAGCAGGGGCGGCTCTGGCCGGACGATCTCGTGACCGCTTATCTGCCCGAATTCCAGGGTGGCAAAAGCTCGATAACTGTGCGGGATCTGATGACTCACTTTTCCGGCCTGCAGCCTGATCTTAAGCTTGAACCCGCCTGGAGCGGTTATGAAACCGGCGTGCGGAAAGCCTTGATCGAGAAGCCCGCCGGACCGCCGCGGGTCAAGTTCGTTTATAGCGACATCAATTTCATCCTGCTGGGCGAAATCGTCAGGCGCCTGAGCGGGATGCCGGAAAACGAATTCGTCAGGAAGACGCTTTTCGATCCGCTGGGGATGAGCGAAACCACTTATCTGCCACGGACCGCGCTCAGACCCAGAATCGCGCCTACAGAAGAACTGCCCGATGGAACGCTGCTCCACGGCGTGGTTCATGACCCGACGACGCGTTACATGGGCGGTGTCGCCGGACATGCCGGAGTATTCTCAACCGCCGACGATCTCGCGAAATTCTGTCAGATGCTGCTCGATGGCGGCGCTGGCCTCTTCAGCCCCGTAACGATCCGGGAATTTACTACTGCTCACACGCCTATCGGTCAGCCGATCCTGCGCGGGCTCGGGTGGGATATCGATTCGCCGTATTCTGGCACCCGCGGCGACCTGTTTCCGGTCGGCTCTTTTGGCCACACGGGCTTCACCGGCACTTCCATCTGGATCGATCCGGGGTCGGACAGCTACGTCGTCCTGCTCGCGAACGCGGGCCATCCTCACCTGCGCAAGGCTATAACGCCCCTTCGCCGCGAGATTGCGACCATCGCCGCCAAAGCTGCGGGCTATCAACCAGGCCAGCAAAGCGCGAGGTTTGGCCGCACGTTCACGGGGCTCGATGTTCTCGTAGCGAGCCAGTTTCGCGTGTTGCGTGGGAAACGTGTTGGATTGATCGCCAACCATTCGAGCGTCGATCGGTGGGGCAGGCGAAGCGTCGATCTGATGAAGAGCGCCGGAATCACCGTTGGGGCGATCTTCTCGCCCGAACATGGATTCGCGGGTGTCGAAGATCGCATGAATCTTGACGACTCAAGCGATCCAGCGGCAGGGATCCGCATCTGGAGCCTTTACGGCCAGACGCTGCGTCCCACCCCGGCGATGCTCAGGGGAATCGACGCGTTGGTTTTCGATATTCAGGACGTTGGCGTTCGTTTTTATACCTACGAATCGACCATGCTTTACGCCATGGAAGAGGCTGCGCGTGCGCGCATTCCGTTTTATGTGCTCGACCGGCCCAATCCCCTGAACGGCGTCGCCGTGGAAGGTCCGATGCTCGATCCGGCCAACATTTCTTTTGTGGGAGCCTTCCCGCTCCCACTACGTCACGGCCTGACCATGGGCGAACTGGCAGAACTCGAAAACGCGGAGCGGCACTTGAATGCCGACCTGCACGTGATCCGGATGGCTGGCTGGGACCGCCGGGAGTGGTTTGACGATACGGCGATGGCCTGGGTGAATCCGTCCCCTAATATCAGGAACACCGTGGAAGAATTGCTTTATCCAGGGGTGGCCCTGCTTGAGTATTCGACAAACTATTCCGTCGGCCGGGGAACGGATTCACCCTTCGAACAGATCGGCGCCGACTGGATCAACGGTCCCGAACTTGCCAGGTATTTGAACTCGAGGCAAATTCCGGGAGTCGTCTGCAGACCGGTTACATTTACACCGGCGTCGTCGAATTTCAGCGGGAAGCAGATTCCGGGGGTGAGGTTCGAAATAACGGACAGGGCAGTTTTCGACAGCTCCCGACTGGGGCTCGAAATAGCCCAGGCTCTTCAGAAGCTTTATCCCGGACGAATCAAATGGGAAGCGAATAAAAAATTGATCGGCAGCGATGCCGTGATAAAAGCACTGGCAGAGGGTTCCGACCCACTTGTCCCTGCCAGGGCCGGTGTCGATAGCTTTATAACGACGCGCGCAAACTACCTGCTTTATCGATGAATTCAGTTGCCCGCTGGGCCTGGCCTTCAGGCCGCCGCTGACGCGGTTTTGACCATCGGCATCGCTCCGTGAGCTTCGTTCACTCTGTTCTTGCTTCCCGGCGGGCGTCCTCGCTTTTTGGCCTCGGCCATCCACAACGGAGGCCGGCCACGCCGCCGCCCGCGACCTCGGGCCAGCCGCTCCAAACTCAAAATAGCCTCCTCCAATTGGTCCCGCTCCTGGCGTAATTCGCTTAGAATCCTCGTCACGTCCATTTTTGATCGACTCCTTATTTTTGAGGCTGCTGGCGGTTTCAACCGCCTGCGTTCCGAAAGTAGAACCACGGTTTTTTAATTCGCATACCGTGAACCTCTTTTTTAACCCACTTTGGGAACGTTTGCAATCGATTTGTTCCATTTCCAGAACGAAACGTTTCGAATTAGTACCAGCACTAACTTTTTCACTCCGGAATGCGGCCAGCTCGGCTCCGCCGCGACGATCCCCGCCAATAAAAATAGAAGGGTAATCCCAGCAATATCAATACAATTCCTGTAATTGATTCCCGGGGCTGGTGAATCAGCGTGCTGAACTCAAGAACGGCGGCACCAGCCAGAAACAAGAGCGGCACGACCGGATAACCGAGAGTCCGGTACGGCCTGGGCAGATCCGGACGCTTTTTCCTGAGCACGAAAACCGACGCCGTCGCCATGGCGTAGAGGATCCAGCTGGCGAAGATTACGTACGTGAAAAGCTCCTCGTATTTTCCTGAAAGCACAAGGATAGACGACCATGCTGTGAGCATGAGAATGGAAACACCGGGCGTGCGAAAGGCGGGATGGACGCGCGCGGCGGAACGAAAGAACAGCCCATCCCGGGCGGCCGCGTAAGGTACCCTCGATCCCGTAAGGATCGACCCGTTAAGCGCGGCGAATATTGAGATCATGGCCGCGATGGAGACGGCAGAGGCTCCCACC
>JBDUBZ010000008.1:0-24030 GCA_040003745.1 Terriglobia bacterium | reverse complement strand
CGACCCAGCCACGCCCAACAAGGCCGTAGTGGATTGTCAAGGCGTTGCGCAGCCTTTACGAGTTTCTGACGGGCGCGAAACAGCTTGACCTTTATTGTATTCTCGTTCATCTTCAACATGCCGGAAAGCTCTTCGACCGAATAGCCTTCGACCTCTTTTAACAGGAGGAGCTGTCGCTCTTCCTCCGAAACTTTGTCCATCAGTTTCAGAATGTAATCGCGCCGGGCCAGCGTGGAATCCGCCCGGGATCCGCGGTCGAGAGCGGGCTCACTGTTTTCGACGCGGCGGGATTCGTCCTCGCTCATATCGCTTTCGTAAACAAGTTTCCGCACTTTTTTCTTACGAAGATAGTCGAAACACTCGTTTACGGTGATCTTGTAGATCCAGGTGATCAAAGAACTACGAAAGTCGAAATTTCGTATCGAGAAGTATACTTTTGCAAACACCTGTTGCGCAATATCCTCGACGTCGTTTCGCTGCCGAACGATTCCGTGGATGATCGAGAATACCTTTGATTGGTACCGCTCGACAATATCCTGAAAAGCGCGTTCGTCACCGGCCTGAGCCCGGCGGACGAGGGCGCCTTCTGGTGTGCTTTCGTAATCCACCCGGGTTCTGATAGCCGTTTTTCTGCCAAAGGCCGGGAGTGGAAGCGCGCCGCTCAGTGATCCCATACGATGCTGCATACGCACGGGGCGCGCGGACGGTTTCACGCCAACGGCAGGTACCCGCCACCATTTGCGGCGTGCATCCTGAAGATAGCAGAATAGTTCCATCTGAATCCCATGGCCCCTTGACGGCGTCTTGTATAATGAGGCTGGTTCATTCATAGAGGGGGAAGAAATCATGGTTCAGATGACCGACACAGCAGTAACCAAGGTAAAAGAAATTCTCGACAGCCAGGAGCCAAAGCCGGCCGGCCTTCGCATTTCGGTAGTGGGAGGTGGGTGCTCGGGTTTCAGCTATTCGATGGCCTTCGAAAATGTGCCGAACATGCTCGACAAGACCTACAATTATGACGGTCTCAAAATCTTTGTGGATCAGGCCAGCCTTTTGTATCTCGACGGTGCGCAGGTAGATTATGTTGAGAGCCTCGAGGGCTCGGGGTTCAAATTCAACAACCCACAAGTGAAGTCGACATGCGGCTGCGGCAGCTCATTCAGTGTTTAATCGAACGATTTAAAGTAAAACGAGCATACAATTAGGACTTTTTGTACCATTACAGAACTGAGCGATTTGATCCCTGAGGCAGTAAATAAAATCTTGCGGGCGCGAAATCGCTGCTAGTATGGCTATGGTTGCATTGAGCGGTATTCGGTAGGATGCCATCGCTGCAGCGAGGTCTAAACTTTTGGAAGGCAATCAAATATGAACACACTTCGGAGATTTATCACTACTGCGGCGCTCGCTTTTGCCGCTTCGGGTCTGGCCAGTGCAGATCAGATCGTCAGTTATTCGTCCACATTCAGCGCCGCTACGGATTTTACTCACGTTTTCAGCTTGTCGAAGTTCAATCTGGCCGGGCAAACTCTGACCGGTGTAACGCTGAGCTTCACGGGAAGCGAAGACACCAGCGGGGTTACCCTCCAGAATCAGGCTGGAACGACTCTCGCAAATGGCGTGCAAACTTTTCGCTACATCAGCAGCAGCATACTCGATACTTTTAACAACACGGCTTCTCCCGACCTTCCTGGTCAGGTCAGCCTGCCCATCATCGATACCAAGACAATCGTTTTAGGTGGCGCTGGCTCGAATTCCAATCAGATTCTCTGCCCGACGTCTACCCCTTCGGCCAGCTGTAATACAGTCGGCTACACTCCGCCCGATATCATTGGCGGCCCGCTCACAACCACCGCGATTGTTTCTGCTGGCAACTTCGGCGGCTACACGGGTGCTGGTAATTTCAGCGTCACCGGTGAGACCTCGACCTTTACCACCTTCAGCGGCGGCGGCGGCAACATATTGCTCAATCAGACAACGGCGGCTACGGAAACTGTGACCGTCACTTACTCCTATCTTCCGACTTCAGGGACTCCGGAACCCACAACCATGCTTCTGTTCGGTTCGGGTCTTCTTGGTCTCGGCCTGATCCGCAAACGCGTTCGGCGCTAACTCTCAGAACTGGATTCATATTCGGGGCGGGACCGGCGGATGCCGATCCCGCCCTTTTTCTTTTTGGCCCCGGTCCGTCCCGCGACCTCAGGGTTGTGGATACGGCGCCAAATGCCGTGAATCGCGGTCCGGTTCAAACAGCCAGAACGAGCGCGCCGGGTAATACGACATGAGCCGCCCGTTCTGGGAGCCCATATCCTGAGCCCAGATCACATCTGAACCGTCAATATCGGAAGCGTTGTAGACCCACTCCTGATGGGGGATTTCGGTGCCGGTATATCGTACGAAAATGACATGCTTTCCCGGCCGCCGCTCTAAAAGGTCGTGCTCAATGGGCCCGCGGGTGGCGATTACGGAGCGAATTTCTTCCGGTGTGCGATGTCGGTAGATATCAGTGGCGTGCTCAGTCCACGTCAAGACCAGAATGCCGCCGCAAAGCGTCGCAACGGCAAATTTCCCGAACTTCCTGCCCCCTGCTGTCTTTCGGCGGGCCAGCAAGTTCAGTCTCCGCAGCCCTTCGACTAGCAATATCAACAGTACAGCGGCGAATGGAGCGGCATAATGCGAGTAATAAACCAGCTCAATTGCCGACCCTCCTGCCATTAAACCGGCCAGGATAACTGGTAGCCGCAACCTCCGGGAGAGCAGTAGCGCCGGGAAGATGGCCGCAAAAACCAGCACCCACGTCGAACTCCCGAAAATCGTCTTTAGCGTCGTGTACAGATCCTTCCCCCGGATTGCCGGCAGACGCCAGCTGCGCGCTTCGCGATTCACCTTGCGCGTCCATCCGCTGTCATGAAATTCAAGGTCGAAATGCCTGAACACTTTATTGGGCTGAACGGGCAGAATAGTCAGCGGTGGAACGGATTCGTATTGTGCAAAATATTCCTGATAGGGCATTCGCCAGAAGCGACCCGTCACCCGAAAGTCATAGAATCCCTGCCATGCCAAGCCCATGGCGAGGAGCGATGCAACAGGGAGCCAGACTTGCCATTGGCTCCTTCCTAACCGCGCCCAAAGCGCCATCGAGGCGGGCGCGGCCAGCAGGAAGCCCTCAAAGGGACGAGTCAGCAGCAGGAGCACGATCCCGATGCCGAAAATCCATGCCTGACGCCTCTGCCCCCCGCGAACGATTCGCGCCCAGGCGCCCACCACCATCGCACCTCCGATCCCGGCGACGGCGCCGCCCCAATAGCTGTTCATCCAGTAACTGAACAGACATAGATCCAGACTGATGACCGATCCGAGCAGCGCCCAGCGTAGCGGCAGCCAGCCCTGCAGGGCCCAGCACAGCGCAGCAGCCAGCGCTCCGCAACTCAGCCACACACCGTACCAGGCGTTGCCGGCCAGCCGCTGGCCGGCCGCCATCGCCAGCCCCTGTCCAGGCGGGTATTTCGAGGCATAGGTGGGCTGCTGCAAGATATAGATACTTTCGAAGAACTGCCAGAGCGGGTGCGGCGGATTCGTCAACCGCCCATGCGCAAAAGTGTCGGCCTGCAGCAGGTAACTGAATTCGTCATAGATGACGGGCTGCGGAATGGGCCAGACTGGCAGCAGCGCCGCCCGAACCAGGAGGACGGCCGCACCCATCAGCAGCCATGTGGACGTCCTTCGATGGGCCGGGCTCATCCTACTTGGCGTCGCGCCAGTTGGGGCCGGTACCCACGTCCACGAGAAGAGGAACGGTCAGGTCCGCCACTCCCTGCATCTCGGCTCGAACCAGGGCCTTAACCTCTTCCGTTTCTTCGGGGGGTGACTCAAGAACCAGCTCATCGTGTACCTGCAGCAGCATTCGGCTCCGTCTGCCCGAGAGCGCCTTGTCAATCCGGACCATCGCGAGCTTGATCAAATCCGCCGCAGAGCCCTGAATGGGGGAATTCACTGCGGTTCGTTCGGCGAAACCGCGCGAGTTCGGGTTGCGGCTGTTCATGTCGGGAATCGGGCGCTCACGGCCGCACAGCGTTCGTGCGAGGCCGGTTTCCCGGGTCTTCGCAATGGTCTCGTCGATGAACCGCCTGACCCCGGCGTACCGCTCGAAATAGCTCCGGATGTAGAGTTCCGCCTCTTTGCGCGGAATCCCCAGATTGGCGGCCAGACCGAAGGCGCTGATCCCATACACAATGCCGAAATTGACAGCCTTGGCGTTATTACGCGCCTCGCGTGTGACCAGCATGGGCGGCACGCCCATCACCTCAGCCGCGGTCCGGGTGTGGATGTCTTCCCCATTGCGAAACGCATCGAGCAATACCGGATCCTGCGACATGTGCGCCAGCAGGCGAAGCTCGATCTGCGAATAATCGGCCACCACCATATTCCAGCCTTCGCGGGGGACGAATGCGGCCCGGATCTCGCGCCCCAGCTCTGTCTTGATCGGGATATTCTGCAGGTTCGGGTTCGATGACGAAAGCCTTCCCGTTGACGCCCCCGTCGGATTAAAACTGGTATGCAGCCGCCCGGTCGCCGGATCGATCAGCGAGGGAAGCGCATCGACATACGTGCCCTTCAGCTTGGTGAGCTGCCGGTAGGCGAGCACATTGCGAACGATCGCATGATCGCCCGCGAGCCCTTCGAGTACATCAGCCGCGGTCGAGATCGTCCGGCCCTTTCCGTACTTCACCGGCGCCGGCAATCCCATCTCCTCGAACAGCACCCGGCCGAGCTGTTGCGGCGAGGCGATATTGAATTCCCTGCCCGCCTGCGCCCATATTTCACCGGTCAGACGGCTGATTTCTCCCTCCATCAGCGTGGACAGGCGTGATAGCTCTCCAGCATCCACACGGATTCCGGTATGCTCCATTCTCGCGAGGACGGCCGTCATGGGCAGGTCGATTTCTTCGTAGAGAGAACGCAGGCCCCGCCGGTCAACCTCCGCGCCAAGGCGTTCGTTCAATTCGTGGATAAACAGCGCTTTCTCGTCGGTTCTTGCGCCAATACGCAGGTCGAGCCTCCTCTCGACCATCACCTCGAGCGAGCAACCGCTGGGGTCGGCGTCGAGCAGAAAGGAATAAAGCGATATATCGTCGCGGAATCCCGCGGGAGCGATGCCGCGCTTCATCAGCTGAAGGGTCAGTGTTTTCAGATCGGCAGCCGCCTTGATAACAGCCGGATCCTCGAGTCCCGCGCGCAGTTCTTCCATTCGGGCCGCAGGCAGGCAGCGGGCCTCGCAACTGCGGCAGGCCAACCCGAACTCCGATTGTTCCGGCGAAAAAGCCACAGCGAGCGAACCCTCGGCGCCGGCGACATAGGCCGCCACGGCTTCGCTGTCGGTAAGGACCCCGAAATCGCGCTCTCTCGCATCCTCCGAAGGCCCTAATTCCTTCAGATGGGTAAAAAACACAAGCTCCTTATAGAGCGGCCTGAGTTGCTCGACGTCTGGCTCCTGGGTCCGCATGGCTTCGAGTTCGAATGGCACCGGGACATTGCATTCGATGGTCGCCAGCTTCTGACTCATCAGAATCCGCTCGCGATTGTTCTGCAGGCTTTCGCGATACATCTTGCGCGTGACCTCACCCGCCCGCTCGAGAGCTGCGTCCAGGGAACCAAACTGCTCGATCAGATCCTTCGCGCCCTTGTCGCCGATTCCAGGCGCGCCCGGGATGTTATCGATCGCGTCGCCTTTGAGCGCCAGCAGATCGGCCACCTGCCGCGGTTCCACGCCCATGAATTCCTTCACCTTCGCGGGGTCGTACCAAGTGTCGTCTTTCGCCGGATTCAGCATCGAAACCTTGTCGGTAATGAGCTGCAGCATGTCCTTGTCACTCGAAACGATGACGACCTCGCAACCAGCCTCCGCAGCCTTTCGGCTGAGGGTGCCGATAACGTCGTCGGCCTCAAACCCGGCATACTGAACGATCGGAATTCGCAATGCCTCGATCACCCTGCGGACGTACGGAATCTGGTCCGCCAGGTCCGGAGGCATTTCCGTCCGGTTGGCCTTGTATTCGGCATACGCCTGCTCTCGATGCGTTTTGCCGATGCTTTCGAAGATGGCCGCCATGTACTTTGGCTCAAAGGTGCGGGAGAGCTTGCGCAGCATGTTGGTGAAGATGAAAACGGCCTCGGTCGAAAGGCCTGCGGTAGTTCGCATGGGCGGCGCGCCGGTCCGCGCGCGGGCGTGGTAAGCGCGGAAAATGAAGCCATAGGTATCAATCAGGAACAGCCTGGGGGCAGCCACTGCGGCCCATAATAGCGAATCCGAGATTCTCCCGTGATGCAAATTAACCGCGGAGTGTGGCCGATTCGCCACAATAGACGATTACTTACCCCTTATTTATCAAAACTTTACGAACCTCCCGCCCTGGGACGGTACGATAGTAGGGTGCAGTTCGAAACCACCATCCATCGCCCCGTCGAAGTCACCGGCGTCGGTTTGCACAGCGGTGTTCCTGTTCGGCTGCGGATGGTACCGGCGCCCGCGGGAACTGGTGTTTTGTTTCGTCGCCCCGACCTTGATTTTTTCCCGATTCAGGCCAGCTGGAAACACGTTGCCCGCGTAAGTTACGCAACGAGCCTGATGCGGCAGGGCGTGCTGATCTCGACCACCGAGCACTTGTTGAGCACTCTCTACAGTTTCGGAATCGACAACGTGGGCCTCGAACTCGACAATCTGGAAGTGCCCATTCTCGATGGCAGCGGCAAGCCGTTTGTAGAACTTCTGCGCCTGGCGGGCGTGAGGCAGTTGCGGCGAAAGCGGCGCTATCTGCGCATTCGCCGGCCGATCACCGTTGAGGATGGCCGTAAGCGAATTTCCATACTGCCCTGCAACGAATTCAGGCTGACCTGCGATATCGATTTTCCTTCCCCCATTGGCAGGCAGTCGATTGAAATGGAAGTGACGCCGGAGCGCTATGCCGCGGAACTGTCGCCTGCGCGGACGTTTGGATTTGAACGCGAGCTCGATCAGTTGCGTGAAATGGGTTTAATACGCGGCGCGACTCTCGAAAGCGCTGTCTGCTTCACGGACGCCGGAGTGCTGAATCCCGAGGGCCTGCGCTTTCCCGACGAATGCTGCCGCCATAAAGCGCTCGATCTGATCGGCGATCTGGCGCTGATCGGAAAACCTCTGCTTGGGCATGTCATTGCGGAGCGTGCCGGGCACGCCATGCATACCGCGCTCGTGGCGAAGATCATGTCGGACCCTTCCAGCTGGGAGATTGTTACTTTCGATCAATTGGCGTCGCGCGTGACTGAATCTCTGGTAACACAATAGTGCCAAAGCGCCCCAAAAAGCAGGTCTTCAGTGCGGCAAAGGAAGTTCGCGCCATCGCCCGCGAACGCGTCGGACGCGTAAAGGCCGGCGTTGTCATCGTTCCCAAATCCGAGCGAAAGCCGAAGTACCCGAAAGATCCGCTGAATGAGGCCTGACGATATACTGTCTTTTCCACTCAACTCCTTTAAACATGCGAAATAAAATTACGGTTATCGGCGCCGGCAATGTCGGTGCAAATTGTGCGGTCTGGGCCGCGAAAAAAGAGCTCGGCGACGTCATCCTGGTCGACATCAAGCCAGGCAAGCCGCAGGGCATTGCTCTCGATCTGCT
This sequence comes from Terriglobia bacterium, assembly GCA_040003745.1. GTDB lineage: Bacteria > Acidobacteriota > Terriglobia > Bryobacterales > Bryobacteraceae > BOG-234. Next base: position 16,379 of record JBDUBZ010000008.1, on the reverse strand, counting down.
GCAGGCCGGTCCGGTGGAAGGGTTCGACGTTTCGATTACGGGCGCCTGCGATTACGCGCCTACGGCGAACTCGGATGTTGTCATCATCACCGCCGGCATCCCGCGCAAGCCCGGAATGAGCCGCGACGATCTGGTAATCACCAACTACGCCATCGTCAAGGCCGTTACCGAGCAGGTGGTGGCCGTGTCCCCGAATGCGGTCATTATAGTGGTCGCGAATCCGCTCGACGCCATGGCGCAGGTTGCGCTCATGGTTTCGAAGTTTCCGAAACAGCGCGTGATCGGCATGGCTGGCGTGCTCGATTCGGCGCGCTTCCGAACCTTCATCGCGCAGGAGCTGAGCGTATCCGTGGACAACGTAACCGCCGTTGTCCTGGGTGGCCACGGCGACACGATGGTGCCGCTGGTGCGTCTCTCGAACGTATCGGGAATCCCGCTCACCGAGCTGATTCCCGAAGAGCGTCTGAACGCGATTGTCGATCGTACGCGAAACGGCGGCGCGGAGATCGTGAAGTTGCTCGAAACCAGCGCCTACTACGCCCCAGCCGCCTCGGCGGTCGAGATGGCGGAGTCGATTCTGCGCGATAAGAAAAAAGTGCTGCCCTGCGCGGCCTATCTGGAAGGGGAGTATGGCATCAACGGTCTCTTTGTGGGAGTTCCGTGTAAGATCGGCGCGGCGGGCATCGAAAAGATTTACGAGATCAAACTGAGCGATTCCGAGACTGCGGCGCTGAAGAAGAGCGCCGCCGCCGTGCAGGAACTGATCGACATCATCAAGAATAAAATGGCCTCTTAGGACACCTTTGGCCCGTTGGCCATTGTGCCCGGACCATTCTCCTGCTAAAACATAACAAAGGAGAATTGTCATCGTACGTTTTTGCGTGCTGGCGAGCGGAAGTACCGGCAACTCGGCTTTTTTAGCGACGTCGAAGACGCGTATTCTCATCGACGTCGGTCTCAGCGTACGCGAATTGACGCGTCGCCTTGCCGGAATTGGCGAGCGGCCTGAAGATATCGACGCCGTTCTGATCACGCACGAGCACTCCGACCATGTCGCTGGGCTGGCTCGCTTCGTCCGCTGGCGTGCTAAGCAGAACAAGCCTGTAGCGGTGTTTGCATCACGGCTGACGGCGCCTATGATTGAATGGGAGGGAATGGAGTCTCCTCCCACCGTGGAACAGTTTCAGGCCGGTTCGGGCTGGATGGTCGGCAATGTCGTGGTGCAGAGCTTCACCATCCCTCACGACGCGATCGACCCTGTTGGGTTCAGTTTCTTCGCGGAAGGTATCAAGATTGGCGTGGCTACCGACCTCGGCTACATGCCCGATTCCATCAAAATGCATTTGCGGCGGATTCAGGTGCTTCTGCTCGAGTCGAATCACGATCTCGAAATGCTGAAGGTGGGGCCTTATCCGTGGAGCGTGAAGCAGCGCGTGATGGGGCGTAACGGTCATCTCTCGAATGCGGTCACCTGCGACTTTGTCGAAAACGATCTCGACGGCGGAGTGCAGACGCTGATCCTCGGCCATTTGAGTGAACATAACAATCATCCGGAGATCGTTCGCATGGCTGCGGAGCAGTCGCTCCTGCGCCGGGGGCTGACACCACGACTGGTGATCGCCGAGCAAAAACAGCATTCCGAGGTCTACGCATATTGATTCCCCGTTATACCCGCCCCGCCATGGGCACCGTCTGGAGTGACCGCAATAAATTTGAGCAGTGGCTCGAGGTCGAACTTGCCGCCTCCGAAGCTCTCGCCGAACTGGGCGTGGTGCCCGATGCCGACGCCATTCAATTGCGCCAGCATGCCGCCTTCGATGTCGACCGCATTTTCGAAATAGAAAAAGTAACGCGGCACGACGTGATTGCGTTCACCACGGCTGTGGCGGAAGCGATGGCGGCTGCCGGGCACGCCGATTCCTCGCGCTGGTTTCATTACGGCATGACGTCGAATGACGTGGTCGATACCGGCCAGGCTTTGCAGTTGCAGCAGGCATCGGAAATTCTGCTGGACGATCTCGTCAAACTGCGCGCCGTGCTCAAGCGGCGAGCGCTCGAGTTCCAGCATGCCGTGCAGATTGGACGCACCCATGGCGTGCATGCCGAGCCAATTACTTTCGGGCTCAAGCTCGCGATCTGGTACGAAGAGGCGGGCCGCGATTTCAAGCGGCTTAGTGCCGCCGCCGAGGATTTGCGCGCAGGAAAGATTTCGGGTGCGGTTGGAACCTTTGCCCACATCGGCCCGGAGGTTGAGGAGCGCATCTGCGCCAAGCTCAACCTCTATCCCGCGCCGGTCGCTTCTCAGGTCATCCAGCGCGACCGCCATGCCCATTTCGTCGCGACCCTTGCCACCACCACAGCGCTCTGCGAAAAGATCGCGCTCGAAATCCGGCACCTGCAGCGGACTGAAGTGCGCGAGGCGAGCGAATACTTCGCGCGCGGTCAGAAGGGCTCTTCAGCCATGCCGCACAAGAAGAACCCGATCACGAGCGAGCAGATTTGTGGTTTGGCGCGCGTGGTTCGCGCCAATGCCCAGGCGGCATTTGAAGATATCGCTCTGTGGCATGAACGCGACATCTCGCACTCTTCGGTCGAGCGCGTCATCCTGCCCGATTCGACGATTCTGACGGACTATCTGCTCGACAGGACCACCAATCTGGTCGAGACCATGTTTGTCTATCCCGAGCGCATGCGCCGCAACGTGGATCTCACCAAAGGATTAGTCTTTTCCGGCCAGTTGCTGCTCGATCTCGCCGCCGCAGGCATGCTGCGGGAAAAAGCCTATGAACTGGTCCAGCGCTACGCCATGGAGGCCTGGGATGCCGAAAGCGATTTCCGCGCCGCCATCGAAGCCGACCCTGAAATCACCGCGCTCGTTCCTCCCGAAAAACTCGCTGAGACATTTTCCGTGGAACGGCAACTGAAAAACGTGGATGCGATCTTCGCCCGCGTGTTCAAAGATTAGAAACCGGGCTCAACGCGAGCCCTCGGCCCCAGGATCTGGATCTTTTCGATATCCGTTAAGATGTCATTTTGCCGGTGCATTTCCCGAGTAGCCATTGGGGATAAATTCCCGCCCGGCGCTAAAAGGTTTATGCTTGGAACAACGCACCCCTATTTATGAGCAAACGTACAATCCTGTTTCTCGGCGGACGCGACCGGCCCGTCGAGAAAATCGGAGAGATGCTGCGAAGCGGGAGTTCCGAAACGTTCGAGTGGGTCCGCGTGGAGGCGCTGCTCGATGGCCTCCGCTCGCTGCAGGATCGGTCGTTCGACCTGATCTTTACCGATCTTTTTCTACCGGATAACCTGACGGTGCCGACCGTTCTCACCTTGCGTCAGCACGCTCCGGCGACTCCCGTAATTGTGTTCTGCGATGCCCAGGATCGCGACGCGGCGGTCACTGCTGTCCGCAAAGGGGCTCAGGATTTCTTCTGTTATGAAGATCTCAACGCCGCGAGCTTATTAAAATCTGTCGGAAGCGCGGTTCTGAATGGCGGTTCCGATGCCGAAAAGGAGGCCGCCGAACGGCGCAACCATACCCGCTTTCCCTGCCACCTGGCGATCAGTTACCAGACGCTGGAGCATCCGCTCCTCTCCGGCCAGGGTTCCAGCGAAACGCTCAATATCAGCAGTAAAGGACTGCTTTTCACCAGCGACCAAGCGTTTGAGGCGGGGCAGATGGTGAAGGTCTCACTCGACTGGCCGGCACGGCTCGAAAACCAGGTCCCGCTGAAACTGGTCGCGGAAGGGCGCATCGTTCGTAATGTCAGCGGCCAGATCGCTATGACGATCGACAAATACGAGTTCCGTACACGGCGAATTGGTGGGGCCGGTGGCGCGGGTGAAGTCAAACCGCCCGAACCGATACGCCATGTAGTTTCCCGCCCGGCGGTGAAATCAAGATTCTGAGGGGCCGCGCGGCATCGCCGCCACCAGTTGTTGTATGGCGAGAAGGAGGGGGAAAGATCTCCGGCGGGGAAGCCGATTCTATGATTTTCCCCTGGTGCATCCATCCACCTCGAGTTCCGTAGCCGGCAAAGCGGTGGCGAGGGTGAAGTCAAACCACCCGAACCCATGCGCCATGTCGCTTCCCGCCCGACGGTGAAATCAAAAGCCCGAGGGGCCGCGCGGCATGGCCGCCACCAGTTGTTGTGTGAACGGATCTTTGGGATGGCGAAAGATCTCCGCCGGAGAGCCGGATTCCACTATTTTCCCTCCGTGGAGGATATCTACCCGGTTAGCGATGGCGGCGACCGAAAGCAGGTCGTGAGAAATGAACAGGATCGCAGTGCCGAGTGTTCGATTTAGTTCCAGGAACAGATCCAGAACCGCGGCTTGCGTAATAGCATCGAGCGCGCTGGTGGCCTCATCGGCAATGACGAGCGCCGGGTCGTGCATGATCGCGAGCGCAATCAGCAGCCGCTGACCCTGTCCGGCACTCAGTTCGCCGGCATACCGGAGGCGAAAAGCCGCCTCGCCCGGCAACTGTACACGCTCAAGCAACCGGGAGAAAAAACACGCATCGGGCCGCACCTTCGAATGGGCGCGCCATGTTTCATCGAGCAAGGTACGAACCCTGACCTTCTCGTTCAAGGCCGCCGCCGGACTCTGCGGCACGTAGCCGATGCGGCGGCCGCGCAAAGAACGCATTGCGCGCTCGCTCAGACCGGTGATCTCAGCACCTTCCAGGCGTATGCTGCCGCTCACCGTCCCGCCCCGGTAGCGCAGCAGCCGCAGCAATGAAAGGGCGAGGGTGCTCTTGCCGGACCCGCTCAGGCCCACCAGCGCCACGATTTCGCGGGCCCGGATCGATGCCGTCACCTCATGGAGAACCGTAGCCGACCGATAGCGCGCCGAGAGACTATATTCCAGAACGGGCGCGTTTTCACTCAAGCCGCAGCCACTCGACGTTCCAGAGTATCTGCGGCGGCGAAATGCTGGGCTGCAAGCCCTTTACCGCGGGAGAAATCGCGTACAGGAAGTCAGGATTCACGAGGTAAATGATGGGCTCCTGATCGGCGATGACGCGTTGCAATCGATCGATGGCCTTTTTTCTGCCGTCGCGTGTCGCCTCCGATGCCTGCCGCAGTTCGAGCTGGTCAATCTGCGCTTCCCATGGCGTTGCAGGCGCTTTCTCGGACGGCCACCACGCGTGGTGCGGGCCGGAACTGAGCCAGACATTCATCTCGTCGCCCGGGTCCGGATCCACGTTCTTGAAGCCCAGCAGCACGGCATCGTAATCGAGCGATTTGGTCATGCGCTCCATCAGCGATCCGAAATCGAGGCTTACAATGTTCACCCCAACGCCAATCTGCTTCAGATCGCTCTGGATGAGCGCCGCTGCACTGGCCCGCGTCTGACTGCCGGAATTGGTCGCGAGTGAAAACTCCACGGCATGACCGTCAGGGCCGCGCAGCACGCCATTGCGCAAAGCGAACCCTTCGGTGGCGAGCGACCGCAGAGCTGCCGCGATATCAGTCCGCAGGGGCTGCAGCTCGGCGTTGAACCAGAAGCGGTTGGCGGTCGAGACCGGTCCCGCCGCCGGATGGGCATGGCCCCGGAAAGCAATACGCGCCAGATCGTCGCGATGAATCGCACCGCTTATGGCATGCCGGAACACCGCGGATCTAAACCACTTCCGCTTCCACTCGGGCAGAGTCTTTGCCGGCGCCTGATTGAACCAGAGAAATTCCGAGTCGAGCGACGGCCCCAGCGTGCGGGCGGCGCCGGGCTTTTCCTTCATAACGCGTTCAAAGCTGCCGGGTTCAAGCGGCGCTACCAGATCCAACTCGCCTCGCAGAAACCTTGTCAGCTCGATATCGTGATTCTGCTGGATGTCGATCCGGATGGAAGCGATATACGGCAGTTGGCGGCCTGCGCTGTCGCGCTTCCAGTAGTTCGGATTGCGCACCAGGCGCAAGAAACGTCCGGCAGCGTATTCGGACACGAAATACGGGCCCGCTGAGGCGGGAAATCTGCCCGTGCCAGAGGGCGTTATCGCCAGGCTGTCAAACAGGCGCTCGAGGCCGGCTCGCGCTCTCTTATAACGAATAGTGATCTCAGTCGGCGACCCCACAACGATTTCGGGACCGCCGGCCGCCGTCCGCAGGATATCGCCGGCGGGCGAGTGGACCTCCGGGTCGAGCGCACGATGGAATGTTCTCGCCACATCGTCCGCAGTGAGTGGGGAGCCATCTGAAAATTTCAGGTGCGCTCGCAGGCGAAGGACAATGGCGCGGCCCTGTTGGGTGATCTTCCACGTCTCGGCAAGCTCGGGCTGCACCTGATCGGTGGCGCGATTCACACGCAGCAGTACCCCCGCGGTCAGGTACCGGATCGTCTCGGAGTTGCTTTCGGTCACCAGCAGCGGATCGAAGGTCTTCGGATCGCCCTCGATACAGAAGCGCAGCTCCCGGCGAGATTCTTTTGGTGGGGCTCCCATCGCCGAAGCGCATGCGAGCAAAATCAACAGCCGGTTCATACGACGATTTCCGGTGTGCGTAGATTCTCGAGGCAAAGCATAACCAGTATGAGCAAAATTAAAGGCGCCAGCACCAGAGGATTAGCGCGTATCAAATCCGGATGCCGCAGATCCTGCAGCATGCCCCCCCATGATGGCAGCGGGTCCGCCACGCCCAGACCGAGCAGCCCCAGACTGGCTTCAGAGAGCATATAAGCAGGCACCAGAGCGCGAAACTGCGCGAGTGCAAGGTCGCGCAAATGGGGCCAGAAGTGTACGGCCGCGATACGCCAGGAGCCCAGACCGCAGGCCCGGGCATGCAGCACGAAGCCGGATTGGGCCAGCTGCCCCGCCGAAGCGGTGAAAATACGCGCCGGCCAGGGCCACCCCGCCACGCCCATCAGGGCGAACGTCAATACCACCGATACGAGCGGGGCCGTATCGAGTGGCAACTCGGCGCGCAGGATGATGAACAGGAAGATCCACGGCAGAGACAGGCAGAGCGTGGTGAGCCCGGCCACGACGCGCCGTGCGACAGCTCCGCCCGCCGCCAGACAGGCAATCAACAACGCGATTGCGACCGAAACAAAAGCCGCGCCCGGCGCCAGAAAAACCGAGACCTGCGTGGCGTAAAGCAACCGTGAGAGTCGGTCGCGGCCCACGCTATCGGTTCCGAGCGGAAACTGCGCACTGGGCGGCGCGTCGATCGATTCGCGAAACTGCCGTTCATAGGGATAGGGCGCTATTCGCGGCGCCAGCAAGGCGCAAGTCGCCACGGCCAGCAGGAACAGCAATGCAATCTTTCGCGGCCAGGTCATGCGTAGCCAGATCATTCAGCGATTTCCGCCGCTTCCGCAATTTCCGCCAGCGTATGCACCGATGCGACGGCAAACGTGATCATCAGAGCCAGTGCGGAGAGCAGGGGAAGATCGCGGGCGAGAGCCGCCTTCCAGGCGAGCTGACCGATGCCGGGGACATCACACAGCGACTCAATGGGCACGATCACGCCGAAGGCGAGCACCAGCGAAACCCCGGTCAGGGCGATGAGAGGGCCGACGATTGGCCTTACTCCGTATCTCCAGGCCAGCGTCAACGAGCCTATGCCTCTCGCCCGGGCCGCCAGCAGCGCGGGCGAATGATAGACCTGCGTCAGCAGCGCCCGCATTGTGCCGAACACCCTCGGCAGCAGCGCCAGTGACACCGCGAGCCATATCGGCGACTGCGCGAAGAAAAAAAACAGGCCGAGCACCGCCGGGGGGATCGCGAGCAAAAGTCCGTTGGCAGAGACCGTCAGAGTCTCCACTGCCCGCAGGCGCGGCCAGACGGCCAGCCATGCGCAAAACGCGCCCAGCAGCAGGCCGCCCACTGTGCCTGGCACGATCAACCGCGCTGAAACGGGCGCGCGCTGCCACAGCAGATCCTTTACAGGCACGTTTAGTGAATCCGATTGTCCAGGATCCCCCCGCAATGCCGCGCGCAGGTAGCGCAGATAAAAAATTGGCAGGCTGCTTTTGTGCCCCTTGCGCGCGTGCATGGCCTCAAGGGTTGCTGCGCTGAACTTCGGCGTCCACGCGTTTTCATCGATATCGAAGCCGGGGCTGTAGCGCACCAAAGCCGCTGCCGCGAAGCCGCCCAGCAACACGATCAGGACCAGACTTAATATAGCCGAGGCAATCCTCATCGGCAGCGTCCGGCGTTTCTCGCGCATGATTCAGGATTCAGCCAGCATGATTCAGGATGCCGCGCGAACGATATCTTCAGGCGATTGTTGTGACGAGGCGGCAGTTGAGGGCGCTTCGATCACCAGCAACGTGGTTTTCTTGCGCAGGCGTTTGCCCTTATACATGCGGCGATCAGCTTCCGCCAGCAGTTCTTCGGCGTCCACACCATCTTCTGGAAAAGTCGCCGTTCCGATACTGAAGGACAGAGCGCTCGGTTCGGGCGTGGTCTCGCCCGCACTTTTCGCGACCGCGCGCATCACTTCCATGCGCGCCTCCAGCCCATCGGGCTGGGAGCCATGCACAAGAATGACAAACTCGTCGCCGCCCAGCCGGGCTACGTAATCGCTGGGATCGCAGCCTTCGCGCAGACCGTTCGCCACCAACCGCAGTACTTTATTGCCGCAGAGATGCCCGAACCGGTCGTTCACCTGCTTAAAGCCATCCAGATCGCAGACCAGTACCGCCAGCGCCGACTTGTTGCGCTGCGCCCGCGACAACTCGTTATCGAGCGAGAGGAATAGCGAGCGCGCGTTGGGCAGATTGGTCAGATAATCGGTTGTGATCGATGTTTCGAGCAGGCGATGGTTCAGCGCGTTTTCAATCGCCATCGCAACCTTGGGACTGATCGCCACCAAAATCCGCAAATTCTCCCGGCTGAATGCATCCCGCTCCGACCGATAGAGCGCCAGCACGCCAAGCGGCCCGTTCACGCCGCTCAGGGGCACCGCAAGCGCCGAACGCAGCGTACTGTATTTTGTGGGGTCGTTCAGGTAGCCCGCTTCCACCGAAGGATTTCCGTTGAGGATTGGTTTGTTGTTCTCCGCTACCCATCCAGACAGACCCTGGCCCACGGGGATTTCAAGTGAAGTGAACAGCCGTAGGTTTTCTCCGCTGACGTATTCCGGAATCAGTTTCTCATCGCGCCGGATGTACGTCACCACGGTTTCGTAAGGGATCAGCCGCTTCAGACGCACTCCCACGAAAGCCAGCGCCTCCTGCAGGCTCAGTGAGTTTCCGAGGTCCTGAGTCAGCTCATAAAGCATCTGCGCTTCCTGGGTAGCCGCGGCGATTGACGACAGGGGATCGAGCGCTTCCGCCGAGCCCGGCGCCGGAGTCAGGACTTCGGTTGATTCGGCGAAACCTGTCGCCGGCGCCAGGCCGCGGGGAATCTTCAGGTCCATCGAAAGTTTGATCTTCTCGGGCCCGCCCGAATGCGCTGCTTTCTTCTCGAGCTCCACGTAACGGCGCTGGATGATGTCGACAATGACGGGATCGAAACTTCTACCCGCTTCCGAGACCACAATCTCCATGGCTTTTTCGGGGGTCAGCGCTTTCCGGTATTGCCGATCCGACGCGAGCGCATCAAAGCAATCGACCACCGACAGGATCCGCGCACCGAGCGGGATATTCTCACCCGCGAGGCCATAGGGGTAACCCGAGCCATCCCACTTTTCATGGTGCGCGCGCACGATGGGGACCACCGGATACGGGAACTTCACTTCTTCCAGAATCTCGGCTCCGACCACCGGGTGAATCTTCATCTTTTCGAACTCTTCCGGTGTCAGTTTGCCGGGTTTCGAAATGATGTGCTCGGGCACGGCCAGCTTGCCGATATCGTGCAGCAGTGCCGCTGCCGTCAAGGCGTCAAGCTCGGTCGTCGTCATGCCGACCTCTTTACCGATCTCAGTGGCGTAAACCCGCACTCGTTGCAGGTGGTCGGCCGTGGTGGCGTCTTTGGCTTCGATGGCGAGCGCCAGCGCCTCGATGGTTCTGAGGTGCAGGCCGGCAATCTCTTCGACGTGTACTTTGTCCTTTTCAAGCCGGTCGATATAGACCTTGTACGAACGATAAATGAAATACACCAGCGGGAAAAGCACCACCGCCGCGGCCCAGATATCCTGCTTGCTCAGCACGATAATGAACCATGCGACCGAGGCGGCCGCCATGTGGTAAGTGAGCACCCAAAAATACGTGTCGTGCCACGTGCGGTAAATCGACTTTGATCCCGTCAGTGCTATCACTCCGGCGATCAGCACTGTGTTCACCATAAAATAAACCAGTGCCGCGAGCCCCAGCCGGAGCGGATTCTGCTCCATCATGAGGCTTCCAAGAGGCCCATGGAAGACGTAGTGTCCGGCCATGATCGCAAGACAGTTCGACGAGGTGCTGAAAGCGATTTGGATTATCCTGGGTCTGACTTTCGGCCGCCACAGGCACTGGATAACCGTTCCCGTCGCGCCCAGCAAAAGCGCCTCCGGCAGGCTGAACTGAACGATGCCGACCATGATGACCAGAAAGTTCACCGACAAGGTGACGAACACCATGGGAAGCCGAACCTTCAAGCCTGAGGTCAGAACTGTAACGGCGAAATAGAGCCAAAAATGCAGCGGATCGGGGGAGGAGAAACGCAGGAGTTGCTCGCCCGTAAAAAAGCAGCCTAATGCGATGATCAGGGCGATATAGGTTGTTGCCCGCAGTGGCATTGGCTTATGAAAACAAAGTAAGATCTTAGCACGCTAAGCGTTAGTAATAAGCGTACAAAAGCACCAGCCATGATCGCTATTCCCCGCTTTACCGGGTGGTGCAATATGCCAATCAAGAACTTTGGAATCAGCCTCTTGAGACATCCAGAACGTGCTTGCCCGTTTCCTGTAAAATCAAGCTCGATAATGCGACAGAATAGTACTGGAACTATATAAACGGACAGAATTTCGCCGAATTCAACTTTCAGGAAACGGCCAGACCGGCGGCGCACGCCATCATCACAGCGGCGCAAGCCCACCCCAAAGCGCGCACCAGCCAGGAATTACAACGGTTCCCCATTACCTTGGAATTGCTGGTCAGCAGGACCACCAGGATGATCAAAGGCGGCGCGAGCAAGCCGTTCAACACTGCCGACAGGAATAGCATGCGGACCGAGTTGAACCCGGCGAAATCGAGCCCCATGCCCAGCACCACGGCGGCAGCCAGAACGCCATAAAAGCGGGGCGCCAAACGGAGTGGGCGATTGATAGACGCGCCCCATGCCGCCGATTCGGCTACCGCGTAGGCGCTCGAGCCCGCAAGAACGGGAATCCCCAGCATCCCGGTGCCGACGATTCCCAGAGTAAAGAGCAGATAAGCTCCGTTCCCTGCGAGTGGCCGCAGCGCCTCGGCGGCGTCTTTAGCCGACTCTATGTGCGAGTTTCCGTGACCGTGCAGAGTGGCGGCCGTGGTGAGAATGATGAAAAACATCACCAGATTCGAGAACGCCATCCCGATGCCAACGTCGCGGCGGGATTTGGCCAGTTCCTGATCGGTCGCGCCCCGTCGCTGCCCCACACTGCGTCGCCCCATGGAGCGCTCTTCTTCGACTTCCTGGGAACTCTGCCAAAAGAACAGATAGGGAGAGATGGTGGTCCCGAAGATTCCCACCAGAACCGCGAAGTATGCCTTCGTCCACTTGATCTGGGGAAGCACCGTTGCCTTCAGAATCGCCCCCCAGTTTGGGTGAACCATAAATGCCGTGATCACATAAGCGAAAAGCACCAGCGTCAGCCACTTGAAAATCGAGGCCACTGTCCGGTAGGAAGCGAAGACTATCAGTGCGATGAGCGCCAGCGCGAAAACCGGGGACCAGATCAGGCTGGAGATGCCGCTGACCATCTCCATCGCGTCCGACATGCCTGCCAGATCTGCGCCGATGTTGAAGATATTGGCGATCAGCAGTGTGATACACGCTCCCCACATGACCCAGCGCGGATAGTGCCGGCGAATATTTCCTGCGAGGCCACGGCCCGTCACCATGCCCAGCCGCGCGCACATTAGCTGCACGGCGAACATCAGTGGAAAACTGAAGACGGCGGTCCACAGGGCGGTCAGGCCGAACGTCGCGCCAGTTACCGAGTAGGTCGAGATGCCGGAGGGGTCATCGTCCGCTGCACCTGTGATCAAGCCCGGGCCCAGATCTTTGAAGAACTTCAGGAAGTGATGCTTGAGGCGCGCCGGTCTCGCTGCCGAATCGGGCATTTACAAGGGGCTATTTAGTTTCGGATGTGGTAGCTGCCGACGGTTTGCTCTCCGCGGGTTTCGTGTCGGTCACAGTCTTCGTGTCGGAGGGTTTACTGTCACCACCCGAATCGGGTTTCGATTCAGACGCGGCTTTTGTTGCGTCCGATTTCCCTTCACCTGCCTTAGAAGGCGCGCCGGTCTGTTTGGCATAATCGGTCGCATACCAGCCGGTGCCCTTCAGATGGAAAGCCGGGGCGGAAAGCAACCGCTCCACTTCGCCGCCGCATTCTTCGTGCGTTTTCAGCGGGGAATCGGAGAATTTTTGAATGACTTCAAAGGTCTTGCCACAGGAATGACACTTATATTCGTACAGGGGCATAGGCCAGTCTCATGGTAGCAATGTAGGGATGGGAAGAAGGTGCGCGGGAATGCTGCCGGGCACCCTCAGGCACCCGGCAGACGGTCAGGACGAGGTTATTTCTTCTTCCTGCCGGGGGCTTTTCTTGCGGGCGCCCGTTTTGCCGGAGCAGGCGAAAAGGCCGCGTCTGGCAATCCCTTAATGTCAGCTTTGGGTTCATCCACTGTCAGCGCCAGCATGTAGGGCGCTTTGGTGAACGATTCGACGACGCCTTTGAATTCGATAGCCGTCCCGGCTTCGATGACTTTCGTGTTCAGTGAGGACTCGAATTTCAGTGTCACATCGCCAGCCGCGTTATCTACATTGACAACCATTTCTTTCGGCTCGACACTGACAATTTTCCCTTTGAACATGCCGATATTTTCTGGCGGCACAGCCGACCCCTTTGCCTGCTCAAAGTACGTCGGGCCGTTATCGGCTGTGAGGGCGGTGCGGATCTGACGGAACAGAGCGATATCGGGATGTGCTTTGTTGAACTCATCCTCATTGGCGAACTTCTTCTTCTCAATCTCTTCCACGCTCTCGATGTGGAAGCCAGCGGGCGGCAGAGCCGAACTGGTCACGGCGGCCTTTAACTCGTCGATTCCCGTCATGTCGCCGTGATAACCCGCATAGGCCCTCTTCAGGAAATCCTCTGCGATCTTCTTCGCACTCGGATCGAGAGGAGTGCCTGTGGTAACTGCCAGCGATCTCGCGGTATGGTACAAAACTTCCGGATAACGGGCCACATTTCCCTGCCGGAGAATTACTGTGCCCAGCCAGAACGAAGCCTGCGCCTGGTTCGGATCGATCGCCAGTACTTTTTTGAACTCTTCTTCCGCCACGGCGTTTTGCTTCCGCGTGTAGGCGATCCACGCCAGATCGGAATGCACCTGGAGGTCGAAAGTTTTTTTGATATCGGCGAACTGCTGGTCGGTAGCCTGCGCCGGCTTGTTGGCGGGATCGAAAAACGCGCTTTCGTTATCGACGTACTGCTGGGCAGCCTTTTGTCCGGCATCCAGAAGTTCGGGCGGCGTTGTCTTTCCCCACGCCTGGTTAGCGATTCCTACTAAAGCCTGCGCCATCATCAACTGCCGCTGCCCCTTCAGCTTGGCGCTGGGGTACTTCTGTTCCCATTCCTTCAGCTTTTCGAGTTTCTTATGAGGGTCCGCCTCTTTCTGGGCCGCGCTGGCGATGTCAAACTCGGCCTGATCGGCGTAGGGCGATTCCTGAGCGGCCGCTGCGGGTGGCGCCTGCGCTTGAGATGCCACGGGAATTGATCCCATCGCCGCAAATCCTAGTACAACCGTTGCAAAACGATGATGCACGTTCTGTTGCCTCCCCCTCATTGGGTTCGAATTGCCAATTCCCGATCCTGAATTTCAGTAAAGATCGTGGAAGAACGGCAAAAGCGGAGTATAGCGAACCGGTTCTTCCACGGCAACGTCCTGTCTCGCTTTGGAATGGACGTCTGTACTGGTCCGCAAGTTCCCACCCCACCGTGCGTTACAATCGCGCAAGCCTTGCGCCCCATCGATCTTGCGGTCATAGTCGCCTATCTCGCGGGGGTTACCTGGTTCGGCGCGCGCTTTCGGGGATCGCAAAAATCCCTCAAAGATTACTTCCTGGGCGGCCGGACGGCGCCATGGTGGGCGATCGCCCTTTCGATTGTATCGGCCGAAACCAGCACCCTTACGATCATCGGGACACCACCCCTGGCGTACGGGGGCAGCTACGTCTTTCTGCAAGTGGTTTTCGGATATTTGCTGGCGCGGGTTGTAATTTCAGCCGTCTTCCTGCCTCAATACTTCACTGGCCAGCTTTTTACCGCCTACGAGCTGATGCAGCGACGCTTTGGTCCGCGCGTCAGGAAAGTAACAGCCGGCATTTTCCTGATCACCAGAGCGCTGGCGGAAGGGGTGCGAGTTTTTGCGGTCTCAATTGTGATCGCCATAATTCTTCACACTGACGGACGCACCTCCGTGCTGGTGATTACCTGCATCACACTTTTCTATACTTTCGAGGGCGGTATGACGGCGGTGATCTGGACGGACGTGGTTCAGATGTTCATGTACGTTCTGGGCGCCGGGGTGAGCTTCGTCGTTTTGCTTGGGCAGATTCCCGGTGGCTGGGGTCACGTTTTCGAGACCGCTTCCGCAGCTGGGAAATTCCGCATTTTCGACTTCCACTGGTCCTGGACTACACCCTATACGTTTTGGGCGGGCGTCATCGGGGGCTGCTTCCTCACAACGGCCAGCCACGGTACCGACCAGCTGGTGGTCCAGCGGCTGCTGAGCGCGAAAAATCAAAGCCAAAGCAGACTCGCTCTGCTTTCCAGCTGGCTGGTCGTTTTCTTTCAGTTCAGCCTGTTTCTCACGATCGGCGTCATGCTCTGGGTACTGCACGAAGGCAAGCCGATTTCGGGTTCTCCCGACAGACTCTATCCGTCGTTCATCTGGACATCGCTGCCCACCGGGATCGCGGGGCTTTCCATGGCGGCCATCATTGCGGCTGCCATGGCAAACCTTTCCGCTGCCCTGAACTCGCTGGCATCGGCTACGGTTGTCGACTTTTACCAGCCGATCACCGGATCCCGCCGCAGCGCCGCGCACTATCTGAAAGTTTCGCGGCTGGCCACCGTATTCTGGGGGGTCGTACTGGCCGCCATCGCGATGGTAGCGAGCCAGTGGGGATCGGTACTCGAATCGGGGTTATCGATCGCCTCCGTGACGCTGGGAATCCTGCTGGGAGTGTTTCTGCTCGGTGTCCTGACAAAACGGCCCGGAGAGAACGCCGCAATCGCCGGCGTGGTCGCCGGCTCCGCCGTCATGCTGGTAGTCAAATTTTCCAGCCATATCCCATTTACCTGGTGGGTGATGATCGGCAGTCTGACTACCTTCACCGGCGGATGGCTGGCGTCGCTGTTTCAAAAGGGCGGGAGGCGGATTTAGTGACAGAAGCTCGGACGACGGAACTCAAGCGCGACCTTGGGCTGGCGGCGGCGCTCGCCATCGTCATTGGCACCGTGATCGGCAGCGGCATTTTCCGGGTCCCGCAAGCCATGATCAACAGTGTCGGCTCCGTCCGGATGGTGTTCCTGGTCTGGGTGGTCGGTGGCGCGCTTTCGCTTGCGGGTGCCCTAACCTACGCCGAACTCGCCGCGGCGATGCCGGGGGCAGGCGGAGAATACGTCTATCTCACTGAAGCTTATGGACCGCTCTGGGGGTTCCTCTATAGCTGGACTCAAATGTGGGTCGCCAAAAGCGGCTCCATCGCAACGCTTGCCACCGCCTTTTTTGAATATACGGCCCATTTTCTACCCCAATTCGAACGGGTTTGGTTCGTTCTGGGACCGGTATCGATCAAATACGGGCAGGTCTTTGCGATGGTCCTGATCCTTCTGCTCGGCCTCATCAACTACTTAGGCGTGAAGATTGGGGGAGAGGTCCAGATTGCGGTGACTGCGGTCAAGGTGGCTCTCATCGCCTTTGTGATCGTTGCCGGCTTGTTGTACGCCCATCCCGTGGCTGGCGTGGCGATTATTGCGCCGCCTTTGTCCACTGGATTCACCGCCGCTCTGGTAGCCGCACTCTGGGCCTATGACGGCTGGAACAATGTCGGCATGGTCGCTTCGGAAGTGAAAAATCCAAAGCGAAATCTGCCGCTCGCATTGATTCTCGGTACGGTGGCGGTGATCGCCATCTATATGGCGGCAAACTGGGCCTATTTCCGCGTGTTGACGCCTGCGGAGGTGGGTGCGCACAAACTGGTTGCGGCGGAGATGATGCAGCGCCTGCAGGGGCCGGTG